>CANHSA010000170.1 GCA_947463345.1 Flavobacteriales bacterium | reverse complement strand
TAGGTGATGCATCTTATGCCAATAGCAATGGTTTAGAAGCAACCTACATGAATATTGCAGGTCTTGCTTTCACAGATAAAACACAATTGAAATACAATTATTCAAATTGGATGGGTAATGCTGGTATCGCACTTAGTGGTGCGGGTATTGCTCAACGTATTTCAGATTCAGAAGTTTTTTCGGTGAGTGTTCAATCCATGAATTATGGTGATATTCCAATTACTACTGTAGCCAACCCAGAAGGAAACATCGGATTCTTTTCACCGCGTTTCAATGTATTTAGCGTTGGATATGCGAAAGAATTCTCATCGTCTATTTATGGGGGTATCAACTTTAAAGTAGTTTCTGAAAGTATTGCCAACCTCAAAGCGAGCGGAATAGCTATTGACGCAGGTATTCGTTACGTATCAGGTGAACAAGATCAATTGAAGTTTGGTATTACACTCAAAAATGTTGGTCCGGTAATGCGTTATAAAGGTGACGGATTGGCTCAACAAGTTACCTATGTAAGCACAGGTTATATCGCTTCATTAGAACAAAGATCTGCTACGTTTGAGCTTCCTTCTTTACTTGGTATCGGCGGTTCCTACGATTTCATTTTCAATGAGAGCAATAAGTTGAACGTAGCGTTGGGCTTCACAGCCAATTCATTTATGAAAGATCAATTCCGTGCCGGACTTGACTACGGTATTGCCAAAGACAATATGGCTTTCAATCTTAGAGCTGGTTTCTGTTACGAAAATGGCATGTTCAATGAAGAAACGAAATCAAGTGCTTTTAGTGGCCCATCTGCTGGTTTCTCCATTGACGCATTAGTTGGCGAAAATCAAAATGCACTTGGTCTTGAATACGCTGCTCGTTTTGCAGGTGTTTTCGGCATGATTCATACCATCGGCGCAACCATTAGCTTAAAATAATTTTCTAACTTTGTTTAGTGGCAAGAGAGCTCCTTATAGGGCTCTCTTGTTTGTTTCCATAAATCGAGTAGCATGTCAAATATTAATTATTATACACCAGAGGGTTTACAAAAATTAAAAGATGAACTTCATCATTTAAAAACTGTTCAACGTCCTTCTATTTCAGAACAAATAGCTGAGGCTCGCGATAAAGGCGATTTATCGGAGAACGCAGAATACGACGCCGCTAAGGAAGCTCAAGGTATTTTAGAAATGAAAATCTCTAAAATGGAAGAGATCATTTCTAATGCACGCCTTATCGATGAAACCCACATGGACAACAGCAAAGTTTTCATACTTTCTAAGGTCCTGATTAAAAATCAACAAAACGGGATGGAGATCGAATATACTTTAGTTGCTGAGAACGAAGCAGATATCAAAGTAAGAAAGATCTCAATTGAGTCGCCAATTGGAAAGGGCTTGTTAGGAAAAAAGGTTGGAGATGTAGCCGAGATCCAAACGCCTGGTGGAACCATACATTTTGAAATTATTTCTATTTCTAGATAGTGTCTAGTATTTTTTCAAAAATAGTTTCAGGAGAAATACCCTGTTATAAGGTAGCTGAAAACGACGAGTTTCTGGCCTTTCTTGACATCATGCCTTTGGCTACAGGCCATACCTTAGTCATTCCCAAAATAGAGACAGATTATATTTTTGATATTGAAGACGAAGCCTACCAGCGTTTCTGGAACTTTGCTAAGGAAGTTGCATTGGTACTTAAAGAGAAAGTTCCTTGTAAACGCATTGGTGTGAGCGTAATTGGTTTGGAGGTACCGCATGCGCACATACACCTTATTCCATTGCAACAAATCAGCGACATGAATTTCAGCAAAGAAAAAGTACCTGCGCCGCAGCAAGAGTTAGCTTCTTTGGCAAGACTTTTGTTTGAGGCTGGCCCTAAAGCATAACTACATGAAATCCTTCTATTTTTTGATGCTATCAGCTTTCCTTTCGATAGGAAGCTTGTTTGCGCAGCCAATGCGTGTTCTTTTTGTAGGTAATTCATATACCCACTATAATAACATGCCGTTAATTTTAGAACAAATGGCAGATAGCAAAGGGGTCAAACTTGAGGTGCTGATGGACGCCAAGTCTAGCCATACATTTCAAATGCATTCCAAAAGACCCGAGTTATATAAAAACATTAGGTCTACGAAGTGGGATTATGTCGTTTTACAGGGTTTTAGCCGCGAATTAGCGCAAGATAGAGATGTAATTGACAAAGTGAGTCTTCCTTACCTCAAACAACTCTTAGATTCAATCTATGCTAATAATAGCTGTACGAATGTATTGCTCTATCAAACCTGGGGTTATGAAACTGGTTTTAAAGATGACTCACTAGGAATTGACTGGAATTACCAAACGATGTCCGACCGCATTCACCAAGGCTATCTTTATGTAAGCGAGCAGCTCAAGCTATCAATTGTACCAGTCGGCAAGGCATGGGAAACCGTGAAGGAGAATCATCCTCAAATTAATTTGTACCAAGAAGACAAACAGCATCCGTCCTTAGCGGGTTCTTATTTAGCAGCATCTTGCTTTTATGCAGCCTTATTTAAGACAGACCCGTATGTAACTTTTACAGCTAAGCTTGACCCCAAGCAGGCAGGTGTGATACAAGAGACTGCCGGTACTTATATTTTAATGAACAAGAACCGGTATAAAATCAATCAGAATTCTGTTGAAATAGATATCAAACTCACCGATGAAAGCAAGAAGGTGGTGCATTTAACGGCCAATTATCCCAATGCCAAAAGTGTGACCTGGGATTTCGGTGACGGCATGACCGAAACCGCCTTAAAAACACGACATGTTTATAGCAAACCTGGTAATTACGAAATTAAAGTAAAGGTACAAGACACCTGCGGTGAGCGCCTGCTGAAACGTAAAGTGAGTATCTAAACCTTGATGCCAAAAAGTTGGCTGCTGTACTTCTTCATTGGCCACAGAATAAAACGAAGTTTTGCTCTTATGTCGTCTATATAATACACAAAGACGATGAATATCAGCCAAAACCCTAGGGTATAAGGAATGACTTCATATGGGCCAAGTTTTTCGTGTAAAAAGTCATTGATTCCAATTCTAATTACGCTTCCGTAGAGTAGCATCATGTGAATGATGAATATACTTAGTGTATTTTGGCCAATCTTGAGAAATAAATTGTCCTTCTTAATTTTGAGTACATAAGTTTCCAAACCTAATAGCAGCGCAAGAATAACCAACACCATACCAAATTTATCCAAGAGCCAATCCATTTGATAGAAAGGAATCGCGTTTAGGCCTGGCAGGCTTTGAAGCCAAAGTAAAAAGGGCTTGATTCCAAAAAATAGAAGCAAGCCTACACCTAATGTTCCGATGATAACTGGTAAAGATTTGACGTGGTTTTTATAATGATAAAGTAAAACCCCTAGCATAGCGCCGTACATGGTGTAGCCCATTCTCGGTGTAATTGGAAACTCAGAGTGTGGGCCATGAAACATATTTTGCACGAAAGTTGGCGCATTTTCTGGCCAATAATGGTTGCCCAAAGAGCCAAAAAATAGCTGAGCGTAAAACAATAAAGTTCCGGCGACAAAATAATAGATCCAGAGTGGAACAACTTTGATCAAGCGAAATAAACCGTAGAGCAGAATGATGGTCAAAATCCCAACTGCAATACATTGTAAGACATGAAAAGCGTAATATTGGAGTAAATATCCCCAAAAGAGCAGTTCAACTACCCTTTTAAAGCCTTTTCGTACCCGCATGTTTTTCCAAAATGACTCTTGCTCGTTGCCTAGTAATAGATAAGTAAAGATCAAGCCAGTTACAGTCAGAAAGGTTGGAGAGGTAAAGCCACGAATGAATTTCCAAGTGACATATGCTGGGTAAGAATCGCTGGCATAAACAGTAGACAAGGAATCGTGCACAAAATGGCCTTCTAACATCAGTAGAATGGCAATGGTGCGTGCCATATCTATGAAGTATAGGCGGGTTTTAGGTTTATTGAGGCTTATTTGTTCTGCCATTTGGAATAAAAAACGTGCGAAAGTTACGAAAGAATTGACGAATCGGCTCAAGAACTTGAACCAAACCAATAAAGAATCCTAGGAAAAGAATTGCGCCGAAGATAGCCTCTAGGGCACTGAGTTTATTTTCTAAGAAAGTGCG
>CANHSA010000169.1 GCA_947463345.1 Flavobacteriales bacterium | reverse complement strand
TGCCAATATTTCAACTGAGCCCGATACCGACTTCTGCATCCGCTTGGCCAAGGAATTTGGAGTTGCAGCTATTCCGTTATCCGTTTTTAATGCCAATGGTGAAGACCGCCACTTGATCAGATTTTGTTACGCTAAAACAGACGCTACCTTACAAGCCGCAATCGAAAAGTTATGCAAGATTTAAGTGTTGGCATATTGCAATTTGATCAAATTTGGCAAGACAAAACAGCCAATTTTGAGCGTATTGTTGCATTGTTAGCAGCACAGCCAAAGATTGACCTGCTCTTACTTCCAGAAATGTTCCACACAGGTTTTTCTATGAACATAGAACTTGCAGACAACTGGTCAGACGCTGAAGGCATACATTTTTTGAAGCAGCTCGCGCAACAGCGAGCAATGGCGATTTACACGTCTTTAATGGTCAAGGATCAATATGCTTATTACAACCGCGGGGTATTTATTGCGCCCAATGGAGAAGTAACTTGCTACGATAAACAAAAAGCATTTGGACTGGGTGGCGAAGACCAATATTTTGTAGCTGGTAAAAGTGAAACCATTGTTAGCTATAAAAATTGGAAAATCAATCTCCAGATATGTTATGATTTGCGTTTTCCAGAGCTCGTGCGCAACAGGCTAGATAAATTTGGTACTGCGGCTTACGACCTTTTGTTAAATGTTGCGAATTGGCCAGAGAAACGCATTGCACATTGGGATGCACTGCTCAAAGCTAGGGCTATTGAGAATCAGTGTTATGTTGTCGCATGCAATCGTGTGGGAACAGATGGCAATGATTTAGTTTACAATGGCCATAGCCAAACAATTGATATGCTGGGTAATTATTTATTAGCCCCCCACGAACAAGAATGTTTTTACGTTGTTCACTTAGCGGCAAATTCATTAATTGAAGGCAGAAAAACCTTGCCTTTTTTGAAGGACGCTTAGAATTCACTATCTTTATTACCTAAATACTCGAAAATGAAAAAACTTTTACTTTTTGTAAGTGCACTTGCAACTGTAGCTTACGCTCAGAAAGCACCGCGCGTTCAAACCTTCCAAGAGCTTGTTAAGGCCCCAAAAGATGGCGTACAGGCAATTACATCTGACAAAATCTTAGGCGTTACCCTCTGGTCAGACGATTTCTCAAACCCAGCTAACTGGACACTCGATAACTCTGGTCAAAGTGGCATAGAGTTCGGCTGGAACATCAACGCAACCAACGATGGTTGGTGGGCAAACAGCGGCATTACCTCTACTTCTGGTGGCAACTACGCTGAGTTAGTAAACGGTGACGCACAAGCAGCTACCCAAGCTCTCAACGTAACCTATACACTCACCACAGCACAACCAATTGATATTGCAACTTTAGGTGGTAACAACCAAGTTTCTTTGCAATTTCAACAATACGGTGCGCGTTTCAACGACCTTCAAGAAATTCAAATTTCTACTAACGGCACTACATGGGTAACTGTGGGCAGTAACCTCGACAAACCTGTTCTTTCTGCTGCAGGTGGCGCAGCGTATGCTAACCCAGATACCAAAATCATCAATTTAGCTACTTTTTTAACTGCCAACCCAAGCCCAATTTGGGTGCGTTTTTCTTGGACCACCAACTTCCCTGGTTCAGCAACTAACCCAAATGTTTGGATCACCTACGGTTGGTATATCGACGATGTAAAAATCGTTACCAACCCAACCAATGACCTTTCAGTAACTTCTTCTTTCTGGGGTTCTGTAGGCTTGCCTTACTACCAAATTCCTAATGAGCAAGTAACTGAAATCGGTTTTGCTGCAGACGTATTTAACGGTGGTGTCAACACCCAAAACAACGTTAAACTCAACATCAATGCAAACAGCGGCGCTTGGACAGGTTCATCGGCACCAGTAAGCATCAACTCATTGGATACAGCTGCAATTGAACTCACAACATTCTACACACCACCGGCAACACCTGGTGCTATTTCAATTGCGCGCAGCATTACCGCTGACTCCACCGACGACATCCCTGCCAACAACACTATGTCTAACATCGACTTCACAGTTACAGATTTCATCTATGCCCGCGACAACGGTACACCAGCCGGAAGTACATCTAACGGCACCGATGGTTTTGAAGCTGGTAACTTATTCGATATTTTCCAAGATGCTACGCTTAAAGCAATTAACGTTCGCATGCCGAGTGGTGCATCTGGTGCTACTGTAGGTACAGAAATCTTCGTTAAGTTGTATTCTATAGATGCCACAACAGGCGACTTCTTGTTTGAATCTGAATCAGCACCACTCACATTAGTTGCTGCCAACTTAGGCACCAATTTAGTGATGGAGCTTGCGCCTTATGTAGATGTAGTTGCCGGAACAACCTATTTGGCTGTAATCGGTTCATACGGTGCTGGATTGCGCGTTTCAAACGCAGGGAAGTCTGACCCACAAACTTCATTCTTCTTAGACATGGCTGACAACACTTGGTACTACACTACCAATACACCTATGGTTCGCATGAATTTCGATCCAATCTTAAATGTTGCTGAGCAAACTGAAATTTCACAGGCAGTCGTTATGCCAAACCCAACTACTGCAAACGCTACATTGCGTTTTGATTTACAAAACTCAACAGATGTAGATGTAGTTGTAACTGACGTTGCAGGAAAAATCATGCAATCAAATAACTACAAGCAACTAACAGCAGGCGCACAAGAAATTACACTTGCTGCAGAGCAATGGTCTGCAGGTATTTATACCGTGAGCATCACTTCTAATGGCCATGCCACTACAAAGAAATTTGTAAAACGTTAAGTTTTCACTCCAAATATGAAAAGCCGGGCAACCGGCTTTTTTTTTGCCTTATGAGTTTTGAATACGGATACATAGGTTTATTCTTGGCTAGTTTTTTAGCTGCAACTATTTTACCAGTTGCCTCTGAAATATTCCTGACCACCATGCTTTATTTGGGTTATGAACCCTGGACTTGCGTTGCCGTAGCTACCATGGGCAACACAATGGGGGCCTGGTTGAATTATGGAATTGGCTACCTAGGCAATCCCAATTGGCTTCTAAAAGTTGGCGCAAGACCAGAGGCAATTAACCGTTGGCATTTGCGCATACAGCGCTATGGCAGTACTATGGCCTTGCTTTGTTGGTTGCCCGTAATTGGAGATATAATTGGCATTGCGCTCGGGTTTTTCAAAGCGCCTTGGCTCCCCACATTTTTATTGATGGGGGTGGGCAAATTACTCCGTTATCTTTTGGTTTGGGCAGGATATTACTTTTGGTAGGTCTTTAGGAACTCTAAAAAAGGGTCCCGCTGCTCCATTAAATCCTCTCTGGTGGCTTTTATAGTGATGTCCGGCGCTATGGCTGCCAATGTGCGTTCGCGTATATGCAGTGGCGTAAATTTAAGCGTGGCTACCATGACATCAATTTTGGAATTGCTGAGTGATATAATCGCGGGGTTTCCAAAGGTGCCGCCCATACCACCCATGCAGGCAGATCCTAATATCGAACCTCGGTCAATATGTTTGAACCACGCCGCAAATAAAACGGATGCAGACATAGAATTGCCATTGAGTACCAGGTGGCAGTCACCCTTATAGACATAATTACGGTTGTTTTCCGGGATGTAGTCGTAGAGAATCGTATACGTGGCACCTTTCGGTAATTTGTAAAAATCATATTCTTTGGAGATCAGCCCATTTGGATAAACACTTTTAGCTCGGTTTTCAAACTGCATTTGTTGCATGGGGCTCAGTTGTGCAAAGCGGTCGTAATCGCTGCGTTTATAGAGGTAATTGGTCTTAATGGCAGTTTGTTTGGTATTGATGTAGCTAAACAGGTATTCTTCTGCACGTAACAATCCGCCCAAATTATTGCGCAAGTCAATATAAACTGAGGTGCAATTTTTTGCTTGTACCTCCTCAAAAAAAGCATCAATCTTCTTTTTGAAAACAGATAAAGAAAGGGGTTGAAATGATTCAACAACAAGTATTCCGTTGTTTTTTTCATCAAAAGAGTAGTGAACTTCATCTTCTTGCTCAGTGAACAGTCCCGCTAGGAAATACCGCCATGATGCACTGAAGTCTATGTTGGTAAGGAGGGTGTCACCACTAGGACTTACCATTTTTACTTTTGCACTTTTGGGTTTTTTAAAAGACATTGACAAAAGGTT
>CANHSA010000168.1 GCA_947463345.1 Flavobacteriales bacterium | reverse complement strand
TACTGATCGCTAGTCATTGCTTTCTCTTGATAAACGAGTAATTTGCTGTTATGACGAGGCGTTACAGGATAACGTGCAATTTGAGCATCGGGAAGTGCGTAATCGAAGTCGTCAATGTTGGTCATCTAAGTTGGAATTTTTGACAAAAATATCATCAGATCGGGTATGTTTGCTGTCAATGACCATTTAAATTTAACATTGACCTCATAAATACCGCCCAATTCATCTAGTCTCCTTAGCTTTGCCAAAAACTTGCCCACATGACTTTTCGCGATTTAAATTTGAAGAAACCAATTTGGAATGCACTGGATGACCTCGGCTACGAAACGCCAACCACCATTCAGGCCTCTGGTTTCAATGTCATGATGTCTGGTGCCGATACCATTGGTATTGCCCAGACAGGTACGGGTAAAACGCTTGCTTATTTGCTGCCTTGTTTGTGTATGTGGAAATTTTCTAAGGAACCGCATCCACAAATTCTGATCCTTGTACCAACCCGTGAATTGGTGGCGCAGGTAGTTAGTGAAGTTGAAAGACTGACCACATACATGAATGTGGCGGTTGGCGGTGTTTATGGCGGCACCAACATGAACACACAAGCGGCAATGGTCTTGCAGGGCTTAGACATCCTTGTAGGCACACCTGGCCGCGTCTTAGACTTGGCCAAAAGTGGTTCTTTGCAATTGAAGCACATTAAAAAAGTGGTGATCGATGAAGTCGATGAAACCCTGAGCTTAGGGTTCAGGCCACAACTCTTTCATATTTTTGAATTTTTGCCCACAAGAAAGCAGTTCATGGTTTTTTCGGCAACGCTTTCAGAGGAGGTATCTGTATTTTTGGAAGATTACCTCATCAAGCCTGTTCGCGTAGAAGCAGCGCGCGCAGGATCTACCCTCGACAAAATTGACCAATCGGGTTACCACGTACCGAATTTCTTGTCTAAGATCATGTTATTGCAACATATATTAGACAACACTCCTTTAGAAGCTAAAGTGTTGGTGTTTGTTTCTTCTCGCGCACTGGCCGACCTCGTCTTTGAAAAAATTGAGCCTAGTTACGGCGATGCACTCGGGATCATCCACTCGAACAAAGCACAGAATTTCCGTTTCGAAGCGGTGCAGGCTTTTCAAGCGGGCACCACCCGAATTTTGATTGCCACCGACCTCATTGCCCGTGGTATTGACGTCACGGATGTATCTCATGTCATTAACTTCGATATCCCCGAAACCACCGAAAACTACATTCACCGCATTGGTAGAACCGGCCGCGCCGATAAAAATGGCATCGCCATTACGTTCATCACTGAAAAAGATCTTGACATCCTGAATGCGATCCAAGAACTGATGCAAAAAGAAGTTCCTATTATGGAAGTTCCGTCAGAGCTAGAATGGACCACAGAATTGCTCGAGTTTGAGAAACCTAAATTGGCCATTCCGGGCAAAGTGCTCAAACTAGCCTCTCGCGACGACAGAGGCGCTTCTTTTCACGAGAAAAAAGCGAAAAACAAAAAAGTTAATGTGCGCTACGACCACAAAAAAGCCATGCAAGAAAAGTACGGCAAGCCTAAAAAGAAGCGTCAGAAATAAGTTAGGACAGCCCTTTGAGCAGGTTGTCGTACAAATCATTAAAGGAAAGGCCGTCGGCGGTTTTGGTTTTGGACAATTGCTTGAATTCGACAAGCGCCCAGAGTACAAACTCCATTAAAAACGGGAGGTCTTGCGCCGCCACATTCGGCTGATACTTTTCGATGAGTTCCTTTAATGGATCAATTTGCAGCAAGGTTTTTTCGTGCAATGCACTCCCCTGCTCGTCTGGTAATTCAAAAGAATTGGCGTTGTAAAACCAACTTAACACCGCATCATATGGTGTTTTGTCGTCGCGTTTTTTCAACTTTTCAATTTTTGGGAAATACGTCAAAAAGAGGGTCTTGATGGCCTCACTGATGAGCTGATTCGCTACAAAAGCGGTTCCTTCTTGCTCGCCTTCATAAACCAACTCTACTTTTCCAGTAATGGACGGAACCATGCCCATGAGGTCACTGAAGCGGATGCTCGTTTGGCTTTCGTTGTTGAGAATCGCGCGTCTTTCGGCGGTACTGATCAGGTTTTCGTAGGCGGTGATGCTCATGCGGGCACTCACGCCGCTTTTGTAATCGATGTAAGGGCTCACGCGCGCTTCAAAAGCAACTTGCTCTAAAATATCTTTGGCGAGTTCTGGTACATGCACTTTACAAAAACGATTTTCGAGCTGTTCGGCTTCTTGAGCTGTGATTTTCTTGGCGGTTTTGATATCTGCAGCGTAGTGCGTTAGGATTTGCGAACCAATGCGGTCTTTGAGCGGCGTAATGATGCTGCCGCGGTTGGTGTAGTCTTCTGGGTTGGCTGTAAATACAAACTGAAGATCTAGTGGCAACCTTAGTTTAAAGCCGCGGATTTGGATGTCGCCTTCTTCTAAAATATTGAAGAGCGCCACCTGAATACGGGCTTGTAAATCTGGGAGTTCATTGATGACGAAAATACAACGGTTGGCGCGTGGGATCATGCCAAAGTGCAAGACGCGGTCGTCGGCATAGCTGAGTTTGAGGTTGGCGGCTTTAATGGGGTCGATGTCGCCAATGAGGTCGGCGATGGTGACGTCGGGTGTGGCGAGTTTCTCAAAAAACCTTTCCGAACGGTGCAACCAAGTAATGGGCGTGTGGTCGCCTTTTTCAGCAATGAGGTCTGTGGCAAAGCGGCTCAGGGGCTGCAGTGGGTCGTCGTTGATTTCGCTGCCGGCCACAACTGGAATGTATTCGTCTAGCAAGTGCAAAAGCAAGCGCGCAATTCTGGTTTTACCTTGCCCGCGCAAACCCAATAAATTGATGTTGTGCTTGGAAAGAATGGCGCGTTCCAATTGCGGAATAACGGTGTGCTCGTAGCCGTGCATGGTAGGAAAACTTGGTTTGCCCGCTTTGAGCACCGCAATAAGGTTGTCGCGGAGTTCATTTTTGATGCTTTTGGGTGTGTAACCAGCTGCTTTGAGGGCGCCGAGGGTATGAATGGTGTTTTGCATGATCAGTTGATACGTTTTTTACGGTTGGTTTGGTAATCGTGAAAGATCATTTCTCCGAGGCCTTTGAGCCCTGTAAAAAATGCTTTTCCGTTATTGGTTTTGGTGAATTCTTCTACAAAAGCCTGCAAGTAGGGATCTTGGGCAATCATAAAAGTGGTGATCGGAATGTGCAACTTGCGGGCTTGCGCAGCCATGGTGTAGCATTTGTCGACAATATACTGATCGAGGCCATTGCTATTTTTGTAATACTGGCCATCAGGCAAGCGCAAACAACTTGGCTTGCCGTCGGTGATCATAAAAATTTGCTTGTTGGTGTTGCGCTTTCTGCGCAAGATATCCATGGCGAGCTCTAAGCCAGCCACGGTGTTGGTATGGTACGGCCCGACGTTCAGATAAGGCAAGTCTTTGATTTGGATGGGCCAGGCGTCGTTGCCAAACACAATGATATCGATGGTGTCTTTCGGATAAGTGGTGGTGATGAACTCCGCGAGCGCCATGGCTACCTTTTTGGCAGGCGTGATGCGGTCTTCGCCATAGAGGATCATGCTGTGGCTGATGTCGATCATGAGCACCGTGCTCATTTGCGATTTGTGATGAGTGTCTTCCACAACTAAATCGCGCTCGTCTAGCATAAAATGCTCCGCTCCATGATTGATTTGGGCATTTTTGAGACTTTCGGTCATGGATATTTGCTCTAGCGCATCTCCAAATTGGAAGTCGCGGAATTCGCCGGTGGCTTCGTCGCCTTGGCCGGTTTTCTTGGAATGGTGGTTGCCCCTACCGCTCTTTCTGATGTTGCCAAAGATCTGGGCCATGGCATTTTTGCGAATGGCGCGCTCGGTTTTGGCGGTAATTCTGAGCTCTCCCTGCCCGTCTGGCTTGATTTCTTCTCTGAGGTAACCTCTTTTTTTGAGGTCCTCGATGAAATCTTCTAGGGTATATTCAGGGGTAGTTAAATTGTATTCCTTGTCCAATATTTTCAACCAATCGAGCGCTTCGTCGACGTCGCCTGAGGTATGGGTAATGAGTTCGCTAAAAATGTCGAATAGTTTGTCAAATGGAGACTGCTCTGGAGCGACATAAGGAGTGAATACATAACCGCTACTGCGCATGTG
>CANHSA010000167.1 GCA_947463345.1 Flavobacteriales bacterium | reverse complement strand
CTGAGCCACACACTAAGCACTAGCAATCTCGGCTATTCATACCAATGGTATTTCAATGGATCTCCACTTGCCGGAGCCACAGCTGCAACTCATGAGGTGTATCAAAGCGGCAGCTACTCGTTGGTTGCCATCAATGCCAATGGTTGTGTGGCCTTCTCCGATACGCTCCTTGCTATTTATTGCAGCCCTTGGATCCAACCAGTGATCCAAGAAAACAACAGTCTTTTAACAGTGAGTAACATTCCTCAAGACGCACAAATCAATTGGTTCCTAGATGGGCAATTGCTTGCGAATCAAAATGCCAACTACCTTCAACTTACACAAAACGGAAATTACCAATGTCAAATCACCGATGCCTTTGGTTGCCAATATGAAAGTGGCATTTTGCTCATCGATGCAAGTGTTTTAGAAACAAAACCAGAAGCCCCCTTGCTATTTCCAAACCCTAACAACGGGCTTTTTCAGATACAAGTCCCGACTTCTTGGCTAGAATCCAAATGCACCGTATCCAATCTCAGTGGTCAAATTATTTGGGAAGGCGTACTTTCTAAAGAACTGAATCAACTTGATCTTCAAGAACTCGTCAACGGCACCTATTTACTCGAACTCGAAAAGAATCAAATTAAAATTCATTATCGACTGATTAAAACTTCTTAATGGCTTGCGCAGAAAATTGGCTTAATTTCGCAGCGTGAAAAACCAAACGCCACTCAGCAAATACCAATGGTTGGTAGTTGCCATTCTAGCCTTAACCCAATTTACAGTTGTTCTCGACTTCATGGTGATGTCTCCCCTAGGCGACCTCCTCATGAAAGACCTACAAGTGAAACCTTACCAATTTGGCATTGTGGTCTCGAGTTATGCTCTTGCCGCTGGGCTTTCTGGGTTTTTAACGGCAGGTTTTGCCGATCGCTTTGACCGCAAACGCCTATTGGTTTTCTTTTATTCGGGGTTCATCATCGGCACTATGTTTTGTGGCTTGGCGCAATCCTACGAGCAACTTGTGTTGGCGCGCATTTTTACCGGCATTTTTGGCGGCGTGATGTCCTCTATATCTATGGCTATTGTTGCAGACCTTTTTGCATTGCAGCAGCGCGGTCGCGTCATGGGCTTCATGCAAATGGGCTTTGGCCTGAGTCAAATTTTAGGTATTCCAATTAGTTTGTACATCGCAGCCAAATCCAATTGGCAAATGCCATTTTATATGATAGTCGTGCTTTCGCTCACCATGCTCGTACTCATCCTGTTTGGTCTCAAACCTGTGCGCGCGCACCTCGACAAAAAAACGGAGCATTCCGCTTTCAAGCACCTCTTAACAACCGTTCGCAACCGCAACTACCGCATTGGCTTCATGGCAACTGCTTTTATGTCACTAGGAGGCTATTTCATGATGCCTTGGGGCAGCGCTTTTGCGGTCAATAACGTCGGCATTACCCAAAAAGAATTGCCGCTGCTCTTCATGATCGTAGGTGTTTCCACATTTATGATCATGCCCCTCATTGGCTGGCTTGCCGATAAAGTCAACAAATTCCAACTCTTTATGACTGCTTCGGTCATCATGATCGGTGCTGTATTGGTCTATGTTCGCCTCGGAGAAAGCTCCTTTTTTGTTTTAGTCTTGGTGAACATCTTCATGATGGGCGGTATCATGGCGCGCATGGTGCCTTCACAGGCCCTCACAAGTTCTGTCCCTGAACTCCACGACCGCGGCGCTTTCATGAGCATCAACTCCTCTTTACAACAAATTGCAGGCGGCATTGCAGCCATTATTGGCGGTAAAATTGTTTGGCAAGCAAGCCCTACTGCCCCACTCATGAACTTTGAAGTTTTAGGATATGTAGTGGTGGCTGTGATACTCATCAATATCTTTCTCACCAATCGTGTCTACAAATACGTAATAAGGAAAACAAAAGAGGCGGCCTAAGCCACCTCTTTGATCTATTCAAAAAGAGTTGAAATCTTACTCTTCAGTAAGTTTGGCCAAGCGTTTGAACTTGATTTTATCTTTGACGCGGTCTACGCTATAGTACATCATTGGCACCACAATAATGGTCAAGAACATTGAGCTAGTGAGGCCTCCAATGAGTACCCATGCCAATCCGTTCTTCCACTCTGCTCCCGCACCTGTTGCAGTAGCAATTGGAATCATACCAATGACCATTGCAATGGTGGTCATCAAAATCGGACGCATCCTTTCGCGCACAGATTCTAAGAGTGCGTTGTAGGTAGACATTCCTTTTTGTTTGAGGTGATTGGTAAAGTCGACGATAAGGATGGCGTTTTTGGCAACTAGCCCCAATAGCATGAGCATGCCGAGCATGGTGAAAATTCCCATGTTGGATGAAGTTAGGGCGAGAGCTAAAATGGCGCCTACCAAAGAAACTAAAATAGAGAACAAGACCACAAACGGATACACAAAGTTATCGTAAAGAGCCACCATGATCAGGTATACCAAGATGACACCAATACCCATTGCTGTTCCTAATGCACCAAAAGATTCTTTCTGACGCTTGATTTCGCCACCCCAAGTGAGGCGCACGTTCGGGTCTAGCGGATTCTTTTTGAGGTATTTTTCGATATCAGCTGCTACCGTTCCTGGAGCCGCACCTAGTACATAACAACGCAAAGTGGTGTTGGCGATGCGGTTTTTGCGCTCGAGGGTTCCGGCGGCGTTGTCTACGGAGATGTCTGCAAATTCGCTCAGGCGTACTTGCTTGCCTTCGTTGTTGGCGAAGGTCATGGCTTGGATGTCCTCGACATCTTTGCGATTAGAGGCATCGAGCATGACACGAATGTCGTATTCTGAGCCATCGAGGTCTAACTGACTGTCGTCATTGCCGGAGAGTGCGCCTTGCAATTGCATGCCGACTGCCGCCACATTGACGCCAAGCTGACCCATTTTCTCGCGATTCAAGGCGATTTTAACTTCTGGGGTTACATCTTCGGTACTTAGGTACGGATCTTTGGCTCCTTTCATGGCTTTGATCGCATTTTTGAGGCGACGCCCTTCCTTTTCCATAAGTTCGGTATCGTTGCTTGACAAGAAGATTTCAATTGGCGCTTGTTCAGAATCGATTAGGCCCATGTTGAGCGCCTTCACCTCGACACCTGGAAATTCGTTTTCAATTTTGGTGCGAATAAGGTTCATGTACTCGACAGTCGGGATTTCCTTCTGCTTGTCTTTTTTCATCATGACCGTAATTTCGGAACGGTTCTCGGCACCAAATGCAGCTGCGCCTAAACCAGCGCTTGGGCCTCCAACGTTTGAAAAGACGATGTCTACCATGTCTTTTTGAGCTAAAAGCAATTGCTCAATTTTCAAGGTGGTGAGGTTGTTCTCGGCAAAAGTGGCGCTCTTCTCGTATTTGAGCTTGATCATGAACTTGCCTTGGTCTCCTTGAGAGACAAACTCCTGCCCCACTATACCTAAGCCCATTGTTGAAAACGATGCCGCAAAAATACCGATGACGATGAGGCTCATGGCGATTTTATGACGCAGGGCCCAACTCACGAGTTTCACGTAAGAATCCGTAAAGATGGTGATGCGGCGCTCAAACCACAGCAAAATTGCTTGAAATGGCTTTTTAGGATCGAGCTTCACTTCTTTGGCAAAGCGCGAAGCCAGCCACGGAGTTAAGGTAAAACATACAAAAAGGGACATCAAGGTAGATACCACCACTACGATGGAGAACTGATGAAGGATGTCAGAAATGGTTCCTTCGATAAACACAACTGGCGAGAAGACCACGACATCGACTAAGGTAATGGCCAGGGCCGTAAAACCGATTTCGTTTCGGCCGTCTAAGGCTGCCTGACGGCGTTTCTTGCCCATTTGGAGGTGACGATAGATGTTCTCCAAGACCACAATGGAGTCATCGACGAGAATACCAATAACCAAAGACATGGCCAAAAGGGTCATGAGGTTGAGCGTATAGCCCAATAAATACATGGCCACAAACGTAGAAATAAGAGAAGCTGGAATCGAAACCAATACAATAAAGGCGTTGCGCATGGTGTGCAAGAACAAAAGCATCACGAGTGCCACCAAGAAAACAGCGAGTTCGAGGTCGTGGATCACGGCGTCTACCGATTCGATGGTCGGTAAAGAGGTGTCGGTAGCCACGGTAAATTTCAAGCCCTCCTTGTTGTATTTTTCTTCGAGTTCGCTGAATTTAGTTTTGGTCAGTTTGGCAACGT
>CANHSA010000166.1 GCA_947463345.1 Flavobacteriales bacterium | reverse complement strand
GCACCGTACAATTGGGCCTTGAGTTTGAGCTGACCAGCACGGATCCAGCTAGACAGTGGTGAGGTACTGCGAAACGCAATGGAATCTTGAACCGTTAAGGAGGGTGCTTGCAGCGAGGCGGCGCCATCGAGGTCTGCAAATAAAGCAGCTACATTACCCGAAAGCCTCAGGGTTTGCCATCCGTAGTTATTGCGTATCGATACCTTTTGAGCATTGAGGACCAAATTCACCGATCCAACTCCTTCTTTGAGATAAACAAGTAAGTCATCGGCAAGCCACGTTTTGACGCTTCGGACTGCTTCACTATTTGCCAAATGCAGCTCTTTTAATGATGTAAAATGCACCACTGCTTTAACTTTACCTTTTTGATACCTGAGAAAACGGCAGCCATTTTTGTTATAGAGCTTTAGGGTATCGGCCTCTATTTCAGCTGTTAAAAAAGACAATAAGTTGCTTCCAGCTTGCCACTCGACGTAATTGAGGGAGTCTTGCAAAAGCGCCACTTCGATGTGGGGATGGATATACAAGTATTGAAAGGGAGAAAGTGGCACAATCCTATTTTCGATAGCGCCCGTTGCTTTCCAACAGGCGCGTTCAGGTGCTTTTTGACAAGCACCTAAGAGCAAAATTAAAATGAACGCGATCGGGTACTTCATGTTTAAAAATGATAAGCCAAGCCGAGTTCCATGTAGTCGGCTTTGGCGTAATGGGTTTTGAGGGTTGCCAAAACTTCCAAACGAGAAGTGAGCGCATAGCGACTTCCCAAGCGGAGGTAGACCGACTCATCTGGACGCAAGACATCTCGCAAATAGACTCCAGCACCATAAATAAAATGCAAGCGGTCAAAAGGATGGACATAACCCACAAACAAACCGATTTGCAGCGGATCTAGCCCAGCCGCTTGCGGATAACTCGGGTGCGAAAGCAAACTGGTTTTGTAAATGATGTCAATAGAAGCCTCCATGCCTGCTTTGGGCCCGAAATATTTGCGCGCAAATAACGACGCAGCATAAACTGGAAAGCGCCCTACCCCTTTCGGATTCATTTCTTTGCCACTAACGATGCCCGTTAGTCCGAAAAGTAAATCGGGGCGTTCCAATTCTGGTCTAGGATTTTCTTTTTGTTCAGGCGTAAAAAACTTTTGAACCCCGAGCGATAAAAAGGGCACATTGACCCCCAAATTGGGCATCTGGTAACTCGCATTCGAGAAGTGTGTCATGTCGATACCGAAAGTAAGACCGTAATCCGAGAAACGCCAGCTTTGCTTGAAGGCAAAACACATAAGCGCATTGACGCGCGAGCCAATAGCTACGTTTTCAGGGTTCAAAATAGGATCGAATGGACGATTGGTGTAGCCCAAACCAGTGGCAAATTTGAAATCTAAGCGATAGCGCTTGTATTTGACAATTGGCAACTCTATAAAACCATAAAGCCCGGTGAAACGACCTAAAATTTCGTTGTTACCAACGGAGCCAAAAAAAAGCGTGCCTCCTACCAAAGGCTGGCGATAGGCCTCGTGCCATTTTTTGGCTTGGTTAGTTCGGTAGATATAGGAAAACTCGGAGGCCACGGCTGGCGCTTGCGGCAAATGAGACATCAGGCCCCGGTGGGCAAGCAGAAAACCAAGTTTTTGTCGGTACTCAAAACCGGGTTGAGCTTTTAAATACTGCCCCACCAAAAGGGAAAATAGCAAAAAGTAAATCGGGCGCATGGTCAAATTTAAGCAAAAGCTCGTTTCAACTGCTAACTTTGCAGTATGGACCCACGTTTAATTGCCTTTTCACGCCTACTCCAAATCATGGACGAACTCCGGGAGCGCTGCCCTTGGGATCAAAAACAAACCTTTGATACCCTGCGCAACCTCACCATCGAAGAAACCTACGAAATGGCCGACGCCATTACAGACAAAGATTATCCTGGTCTAGAAGGAGAAC
This sequence comes from Flavobacteriales bacterium, assembly GCA_947463345.1. GTDB lineage: Bacteria > Bacteroidota > Bacteroidia > Flavobacteriales_D > Crocinitomicaceae > UBA952. The sequence goes on along the minus strand of CANHSA010000166.1, from coordinate 2,285 downwards.
TCGGCGATTTATTCCTGCATTTGGTTTTCTACAGCAAAATTGGTAGCGAACGAGGCCTTTTTGACGTCGAAAGCGTCCTCAACAAAATTTGCGACAAGCTCATTTACCGCCACCCACACATCTACAGCGACACCGAGGCCAAAGACGAAGAAACCGTCAAAGCCAATTGGGAAAAACTCAAACTCAAGGAAGGTAAAAAGTCGGTGTTAGAAGGCGTACCCTCTTCCCTACCAGCACTTGTCAAAGCCACCCGCATTCAGGAAAAAGTCAAAGGTGTTGGTTTTGAATTCGAAAAAGCCGACGACGTCTGGCAAAAGGTTCAGGAAGAAATTGCGGAACTCAAAGTAGAGGTAGACAACAACTCCGACCAAATTGAAGCCGAATTTGGCGACGTCTTGTTTTCATTGGTCAACTACGCGCGTTTTTTAAATATCTCGCCAGAAAACGCTTTGGCGCAAACCAATCAAAAATTCATCAAGCGCTTCCAACAAATGGAGCAACTCTTAGAAAAAGACGGCTTACTTGCCCAAGACCAATCCTTAGCGCAATTGGATCTGTATTGGGAACAAGCCAAAAAGAGCGAAAAATGAATTAGTTTCGTTAAAAATAAAAATTAGTAAAATGGACGCTTTTTACCAATACAGCATTAAAACACTCGTTTTATTGGCCATCACTTTATTGATACGCTTTTTTGCAGGCAAGGCAGTATCGCGCTTTTTAGCCAAATTTGAAGGTGATGCCAAAAGAAAACGCGTCTCCATTCGCATCATTAACCTCTTCTTATCCATTTTCTTTATCCTGATTTTTGCGGCCATTTGGAACATCGAAACCAAAGACCTCATCGTGTTCTTCACCTCGACCATCACCGTCATTGGCATCGCCTTTTTTGCCAATTGGTCCATTTTATCGAATATCACCGCGAGCTTGATTTTATATTTCAATCATCCGCTCAATATTGGCGAAACTGTGCGCATTTACGACAAAGAATTCGACATCGAAGGCGAGCTCATCGACCTCAGTTTCTTCTTTATGTACATCCGATCAGCAGAGGGTCATTTGGTAACGATACCTACTTCAGCGGTACTGAACAAAACCGTAATCATTAAAAAAAATCAAGCGCTTTAACGCGGATAACACAAAAAGTATTTTTCTACAGGTGTAGACAACGCCGAGATATTCAGGTTGTCAGAAGCCTTGGAAAGCTCTAGAATACTGCCGTTTTTGAGCAGCAAATTGATGTTGTGTTTTTGCTCGTTGTAGGCCTTGTTGGTTAAGATATCTGAATAGACAAAATACGGCAATTCTTGGTCATTCAAACCATGCTCTGTCCGAATGCGCTGCTGTACTTCTGCCAATCGTTCTTGCGTGAATGGTGTTTTTGAAATTTCTATTTTGAAGAGCTGACGGTTCACAAGACCCGAACACAAGGTAGCTAAAATATAGTCCGGTGCAAATTGCCAAACTTTAATAGCGCCCCAGATATCGTAGTCGTCGAGGCGCGCAAAATGCGTGAGCACCATTGGGTCGTTTTCGAAGTGTTCTGAACGAATATCCTGACTCAGAAAGAACTTGAGCGCAGGGCTCGCAAAGAGGTCGTGGCCCGCTTTGGTAAGTTCTTTGGCACGGCGCAGCGCATGGATGAGCATGAATTCTGCAGCCACCACCGTTTTGTGTAAATAGACTTGCCAGTACATAAGGCGACGCGCCACAATAAACTTCTCGACCGAATAAATACCTTTTTCTTCGAGTACCAAATGGCCTTCGTGTACATTGAGCATCTCGATGAGGCGCTCGCTGCCGATAACGCCTTCCGAAACACCAGAATAAAAGCTGTCGCGGTTGAGGTAGTCGAGGCGGTCCATGTCGAGCTGACTCGAGACGAGTTCGTGCAAGAACGGCTTGTGATAGTCGTTTTTAAAAATTTCTAAAGCAAGTGCTAAATCTTGCCCGTACTCTACCGAAAGTTCGGCAATGAAATACGCCGAGATTTGCTCGTGGCTCACACCGCAGACGATGTCGTATTCCAAAGCGTGGCTAAAGGGGCCGTGTCCGATGTCGTGTAGGAGAATGGCCAAACAAACCGCGCGTTCTTCTTCCTGCGTAATATCGTGGCCCTTGCGACGGATACTCGTAACAGCTTGCGTCATGAGATGCATGGCGCCCAATACATGATGGAAGCGGGTGTGGTTGGCACCTGGATATACGAGGTGGCTCAGGCCCAATTGTTGGATGCGGCGCAAGCGTTGCAAGTACGGATGCTCGAGGATATCGAAAATAATTTCGTG
>CANHSA010000165.1 GCA_947463345.1 Flavobacteriales bacterium | reverse complement strand
ATGATTTTGTCTCGCCCCACATTAGTTTTCTTGGCCGTCACACGCACGTCTTGCACGTCGGTTAAGCGCATCGGGAACAATTGCATGTCTCGTTTGGTTTCGGAATCTCCCATGCCCAAAAAAGACTCGCGGTCTTGATAGCCATTGGCCGTAAACACAAGGTAGTATTCGCCGGGGTTCAGGAACATTTCGTAATAGCCATTGGCATCGGCTACTGTACGCAGGTCTGCTGCATTCTTCACAAAAATCTCAGCCCCCGCCAAAGGAATATTCAGCTCATTGGTAACGAAGCCACTCAGGAGTTTTTGTCCGTAGGAGGTGCCAATAAGGCCAATGAAAAATAATAAAGCGCGTGTTTTCACGTTTAGAAGACCCTTTAAATGCCGAAAGGTTACACCTTTTCTTCGTTTTTTTGTTGGGCCATTGCTTCTAAATGACGCTGCATGCGCTTCATCATCCATTTTTTGGTGCCGTACATCAAAAGCGCCATGACCGGAACAACATAGTAGGCCAACCAAGTTTGCGCGCCTTCGGTCGCTATTTTGAAAGTAATTGCCAAGAAACTCAGCCCAGCAATCACCAACCAGAGGTAGCCCGACATTTTGTTGTATTGACTGATGAAATCTTTATTTGCCATCTTATTCTATATTTTAGTTTTTGTCTATTTGCCAAGAGCCAACGGGCTCGAGTAGGACGTAATTACTGAAATCTTGTTTGGTCCGGATACCTTTTCCAAAGATTTTGCCTTTTGGTGAACGCACAATGACCGCCGACTTGGAGTAAATGCTGCTGTCTTTTTGATTCCAAAAAAGTGCTTCCGTTTCGAGGGTTTGTTTTTTCTTGTGGTTGTAGAGGCGCACGGAGTCTTTGACCATGAGCTCGCCGGTATTGTAGTTGATTTCACCGTAGAGCGCACTGAGTGTAGAAACGACATCGCCTTTTTCATTGAAAAAGTAAACCTTTAAGCTGTCTTTAATTTTGGTGAGTTGCTCCTTGCCACGGAAGGTTTCAGCCAGTGCTGCATGGATTTCAACACGGGCATATCCAGCCTCGGCGTAAGTGAGCACTAGATTTTTAGTGCTTTCTGTTGGGGCATCGGCCTCAAAACTGATGCGCTGCACCACAGCGACGTCGTTCTCGCAGGCTGCCAAAAACAGCAAGAAGGAAATAGAAGAAAAGAGGCGTATGGCGATAGACATTAGTCGAGCTGACGCTTGCGGAACCATTTCTCGAAATTAGAAGGCGCTAGAATGATGCTGACGCGAGCGCCAATGAATTGTTCTTTCCAGATGCCTGTTGGAATGCTGCGCTGCCCGAAGGTGAGCCCCACATTTAAGGAAGAAAGAGAAACCTGAGCCAATAAAGGAAGGCCAAAGCCAATGGTAAGCCCTTGCTCTTCGTATTGGATGCCGCTGTTAGTGTAGGGGAGTGTTTGCTGGTAATACCCCACACGATAGGTCAGTTTTTCGAGCGGCTTGAGTGTCGCGATGTTTTCGATCACCTTGAATTCTGGTTGGTACTGAAGCCCAAAACTCATGCGGTTGTAGTCTTTTTGATCAAAACCAGTTAGTAAATTTTGATGCTGACTCAGTGAGCCAAACAGGCTATAGCTGGCAAAAAGCTGTAGTTGCGGATGTAGTTCGCGGGTTTGTCTTTTGTATTTGGGTAATTTCCAAGCGTAAGAAAAGCCAAATTGAGTGCTTTGGGCAAGTTGTGCTGAAAAAGCTTGGCTGCTAAAAAGTACGGTGTCGTAGCTGTTGGGCACACCAATAGTTGCTGAGCTGTAGAGTTCTCGTTGATACGTGCCGCCGAGTCTGAGTTCGGGCTGGTACACCGCGCTGAGGCTAAGTGCGTGGTTTTTGCCGAGTTGTTGTGTAAAGTAAGTGCCAATTTCTGTATGAAAAGCGCGCATGATCAGGGAGTTGCGCTCAATGCCTCCAGCTGAGGTGGCTCCGGTGAGCAAAACCGAACTGCGCTCATTGACAAGCGTTCCAAAAAGATAGGAAGCGTTGGCACCAATTGCAAATTTGGTAGTTGGTTTTTCGATGAGGCCGAAAGAATAACCGAGGTAGAGGTCTTGAATAGCGCCGTTTCCTGTGTAGTTATAACGGATGGAGTCTTGTCCGGTGAATTGTGTTTGGCTGATTTCATAACCGCGTGCACTAAACGGGCGTAAGCCAAAAGACAAGCCCATTTGTTTGCGGATTTTAAAACCTAAAGTAAATTGCTCTACCATTGGCGTTGCCGCAAATTGTTGGGTAGTTGCATTGCTATACCAAGATTGTCTGGAGTGAATGCTCACGGTGTAAAGGGTGGCACCTTTGCTCAGGCGGTTGTAGGTCGCGGGGTTGTAATGATTGAGCATTGTTGAATCAAAAACATTGATGGCATTTTTACCCAGCCCATCAAAAATACCGTGTCCTTTTGCACTCATTTCACCGAGCCCATAAAAGCTAGCGGGTTCGGCTGTGATGGATTGTGCCAATATTGTAAAATAGGAGCAAGCGACTAAAAGAAGGGCGAAAAGTTTATGCATTGGCGTGATAAAGAGCGAAGATTCCTTCAAGGGTTAAATTTTCGTGTACAAAGATGCCATTTTTTTGGCCCAAATCAAAATGCTTTGTGTCGCCACCGGTAAGAAATACAACCAACTCCGGATACTCCGCTCGATAAGCGGCAAGCAGGCCTTCAATCTCTTTTTGCCAACCTAAGTAGCTGCCAATTTCAAGACATTCTTGGCTGCTTGTTCCGATGAGTTGTTGGGTAGGTAAGACTTGAACCTCAGGTAATTTGGCTGTAAAGTGCGCCATGGCATTGCTGCGCATTTGCAAACCTGGGCTAATAGAGCCACCCAAATAAGTGTTGTTCGCATCTAGAAAGTCGAATTTGATACAAGTTCCTAAATCAATAGCAAGCCTTGGTTGCCCAGCGAATTTGCCAGACAAAGCCGCTGCATTACACAGGCGATCCATCCCAAGCGTTTGGGGGCTCTGATAGGCCATATCAAAAGGAAGTTGAATCAAAGGCGAAATTTCAAAAACAGTAGCAAAATAGCTGCGCACTTGTTGGAGCAAATGCAACTCAATGACAGACGAACAGGCTAAGGGGATGTTACGCTGTAAGCTTGAAAGATCGAATGAGGTGATAGCAAAACGTTCAACCCATTGAATGACACCTCCTTGCGCAAGTGCTAATTTCAATTGGGTATTCCCGGCGTCCAGCAGATAAACTTGGTTTTCAGCACTCATGTTCAAAAATAAGCACCTTTTTTGAACTTTTTTGGTTTTTAGCTTGTGTAAAACAGCAAAAATGTGTTAAATTTGCATCCACCAACGGCTGGTACCTTAGCTCAGTTGGTAGAGCAAAGGACTGAAAATCCTTGTGTCCCTGGTTCGATTCCTGGAGGTACCACTCAAAAAACCCTGAAGTTTCTTCGGGGTTTTTTTGTTTGTACTCCTTTGGATCACTCCCCCTTCACCAAATGAATAAACCCGTGCTTGTCTATTAACGTGCCGCCGAGCATTTCGCCCCGCAGGCGGTAGAAGAAGACGCCGTCGGTGTGGAGCTGGCCGTTGAAGTCGTAGCCATCCCAGACGGCAATGCCGGTTTGGTCTTCGAGTTCGAAAACGAGGTTGCCCCAGCGGTTCAGGATTTGAATATCGTAGCTTTTGAAGGAAGGGTAGGGCAATACCACAATATCATTGATTCCGTCGCCATTGGGTGTGAATACATTCGGGACCCAGATGTCGGGGTCGGAAACAAAAATGGTGATGAACGCGGTGTCGATACAGCCGAGGTTGTCGGTAATGGCGAGTGCAATTTGTTGCGGGCCGCCTTGCGAAAAACTGATGCTTTGGTCTGTGCTCTGGAAGTAAAGGCTGCTGCTGTCCGGGAAAATCCAGGTCCAGGTGCTCAGGGGGTTCAGACTTGTACTGGCATCAGTGAGCTGTACCACCTGATTGATATTCGCATAAACGGGGCTTGCAGTGATCTGCGCACCTAAGCCACTCACACTTGCCGTGAGTGGATCCAGAAGGTATAAAATTTGGCAGCCAGCGGAGTCGTAGACCGTCACGCTCGGGTTGTAAGTACCGGTGTTTGGATAAAAATAAGGGAAAGATAAGCTGTCTGCAACCCAAATACCATTTCCTAAGTTCCAACTCACGGAGTCGATATTCGAGGGATTGACAATCGTAAACAAGGCCCCTTGCGCACAAACTGTGTTGTCT
>CANHSA010000164.1 GCA_947463345.1 Flavobacteriales bacterium | reverse complement strand
TAGTGTTGTTTTACTTCCGCAAAACACCCAAGAAGTTTCAGCAATTCTGGCTTATTGTAATTCAAACAATATCCCTGTGACGCCTGCAGGCGCAAGAACTGGCCTAAGTGGAGGCTGCTTGCCCATTCACGGCGGTGTTTTGCTGAGCTGCGAAAAACTCAACCGCATCATCGAAATTGATGAAAAAAATGCGCAGGTCATTACAGAACCTGCAGTCATAACGGAAGCCTTGCAAAACGCCGTAAAAGAAAAAGGCTTGTTTTACCCGCCCGACCCCGCGAGCAAAGGCTCTTGTTTTATTGGTGGCAACATTGCTGAAAATTCCGGTGGGCCAAAAGCAGTCAAATATGGGGTCACCAAAGATTACGTGCTCAATTTAGAAGTTGTTTTGCCCGACGGCACTATCATGTGGACCGGCGCCAACGTCCTCAAAAACGCCACTGGCTACAACCTGACCCAATTGGTAGTGGGTTCCGAAGGCACCCTTGCTTTTGTCACCAAAATTGTCCTCAAACTCATTCCTCACCCGACCCACACCCTTTTGATGCTTGTGCCCTTCTATGATGCGCAGCAAGCATGCGAGGCGGTGGCCGCCATTTTTAATGCGGGCATAACACCGAGTGGGCTGGAATTCATGGAACACAACGCCCTCAAATGGTCGCAAGCTTTTTCTGAAGACTACAGCATTGAGGTCAAGGACACCCACGCCGCACATTTACTTATCGAGGTAGATGGCTTTGACCCCGAACAACTCATGAAAGAATGCGAAGGCATTTTAGCCGTTTTGGAACAATACCAAACCGACGAAATCTTGTTTGCGGAGTCAGAAGCTCAAAAAAATACGCTTTGGAGCTTGCGTAGAAAAGTAGGCGAAGCCGTTAAAGTACAATCGGTTTACAAAGAAGAAGACACCGTGGTGCCGAGGTATCAGTTACCACAGTTACTTGCAACCGTGAAGGCTATTGGCAACAAATACGGCTTTGAATCGGTGTGCTACGGCCATGCCGGCGATGGAAATTTACACGTGAATATCATCAAAGGGAACCTCAGCGACGCCTTTTGGAACGAAGAACTCACTATTGCAATACGCGAACTTTTCACAGAGGTGATCAAAATGGGCGGCACTATTTCTGGCGAGCATGGCATTGGCCTCGTGCAAAAACCTTATATGGACCTCGCATTTAGCCAAACTGGCCTAGAACTCATGCGCGGGATTAAAAAAGTTTTTGATCCGAATGGGATTCTGAACCCTGGTAAAATCTTTTAATCTTTTAACCAGTTCAGGTTACGGCTATACAACCACACCCAAACACCTCCGTAAATGATTCCAACAATCGTCAAAATTGTAGGAATACCCGTAATCGGATTGAAAAAATACGGCAATACAACCAAGCCGAGCGAATAAAGGATGTAAAAATGGAAGCCCAATTTCTTGCCTCTGTACATCAAAATAACTCCTGTTAGGCCTAGCACTAAAATCAGGAACTGAAAGCTATTGTACTGCTGAAAATGCTTGAACATGTTGTCGGTTACGCCTTCCATCTGGTCAATGATGTAGATGAAATCTGCTGCGTTTGCTTTGTCGAGTTGCTCGCGCATATTGGCAAAATCGAGTTTAGCACTTTTGATCATGGCTTTATCGGGTTTAGCACCAAGCATGCCACTCAAAGCGCCGATGCTACTGATCCCGATGTTGATACTTGATAAAATCACCAAAACCAGCAGAAAAACAGGTCTTTTTGAAATGGTGTTTACGTCTTGCTCTTCGTTCAAAAAGTGGCCTTCTTCTTCAGAAAATTTTCTATCAATCATGTTGAATGTATTGTTGGATAAACGCAACACTTTTAGCCATATCGGCGGCCAAAATGCGATCGGTGTCTAACGCAGGAACGACTGCTCTAAATTGCGCATGGAGTGCTTCGGTCCAGACGGCCGCTTGTAAGGGTCTTCTGAATTCAAGACCTTGGGCAGCATGAATGAGTTCAATAGCCAAGACCTTCTGACAGTTGTCTAGCACGCGATACAATTTGGTGGCTGCATTGGCGCCCATACTGACGTGGTCTTCTTGTCCATTACTACTGTCAATGGTATCCACAGAAGCTGGCGTGCACAATTGTTTGTTCTGGCTCACAATTGACGCACTTGTATACTGCGTGATCATAAGACCCGAATTGAGCCCAGGGTTTTGTACCAAAAAGGCCGGCAAGCCTCTGGTTCCTGAAATCAGTTTGTAAGTGCGACGTTCAGATATACTACCCATTTCGGCCATGGCGATGGCGAGGAAATCTAAAATAAGGGCAAGGGGCTGGCCGTGGAAATTACCTGCAGAAACTACTTGGTCGTCGTCAGGGAAAACCGTTGGGTTGTCGGTAACGGCATTGATTTCTCTAGTGACAATTTGCGCCGCGTGGTCGATGGTGTCTAAGGTTGCGCCATGAACTTGTGGAATACAGCGAAATGAATAGGGATCCTGGACATGCGCTTTGGCTTGTTCCATGATCTGACTGCCTTCGAACTGAGCCCTAAACCAAGTGGCCACGCGAATTTGCCCCACCTGATTGCGAATTTCATTGACATTGGCTGCAAAAGGTTCTTTGCGGGCGTCATAGGCTTCGATAGACAAAGCTGCCACCTGATTAAAGCCCTCGAATAAGCGATATGATTTATCCACTGCATAAGAGGCGTAGGCCGACATAAATTGCGTACCATTGAGTAGCGCTAGTCCTTCTTTGGACTGTAAGACCAATGGTTTTATATTTAACTTTTTATTTAAGTCAGTTGCACTAATCTTCTGATTTTCATAATAAACCTCCCCTTCTCCAATTAAAGGAAGGGAAAGATGCGCGAGCGGCGCGAGGTCGCCAGAGGCACCTAAACTCCCTTGCTGATACACCACAGGATAGATGCGTTCATTGAAGAAAAACAACAAGCGTTCGATGGTGGCGAGCTGCACTCCCGATGCGCCTTTTGAAAGCCCCAAAACTTTGAGTAGCAACATACGGCGCACAATTTCTTGTGGTACTTCCTCGCCGATTCCGCAGGCATGCGAACAAACGAGGTTGCGCTGCAGTGCTTCGAGGTCGGTGGTGCTGATAGCGGTGTCGCACAAAGAACCAAAACCCGTATTGACGCCGTAAATGAGGTGTTCAGCCGTTTCGATTTTGCGATCGAGGTAAGCCCTACAAATTTGAATGCGCTCCTTTAATTCTTGAGATAAAACAAGGGTTTCTTTGGTGTTTAGTAAAATCTCAAATTCATCAAGACTGAGATACTGAGAAGTAAGCTCTATTGGCATAGCGGAAACAATTATGAACGCACAAACTGTGCAAAATCTTTGGCAAAATAAGTCAGGATTCCGTCGGCACCTGCCCTGCGCATACTGAGCAGCATTTCGCCAACGGCACGTTCGTAGTCTAGCCAACCCTTTTGAGCAGCGGCGTAAACCATGGCGCATTCGCCACTGACGTTGTAGGCAGTAATGGGTAGCGGGAAATTTTCTTTGAGCAGCGCAATGACATCTAGATAACAAAGCGCTGGCTTGACCATGAGCATGTCGGCGCCTTCTTCAAAATCGAGTTGTGCCTCTAGCAAGGCCTCTCGTTTGTTGGCTGGGTCCATTTGATAGGTCTTTTTGTCGCCTAACTTAGGTGCTGAATTGAGCGCATCGCGAAAAGGCCCGTAAAATGCACTTGCGTATTTGGCGGTATAAGACATAATAGACACATCGGTAAATCCGTCGGCATCTAAAGCCTTGCGCAAGTAGCCAACGCGGCCATCCATCATGTCTGATGGGCCTATGATGTCGGCACCAGCTTGCGCCTGAGCAATAGTCATTTTGGCTAAAATGGGCAAGGTTTCATCGTTGAGGATTTGACCATTTTGCACCAAGCCGTCGTGTCCGTCGGAAGAATACGGATCCATGGCGACGTCGGTCATGATGACGGCCTCAGGGAAGCGTGCTTTGATAGCCGAAATAGCGTGCAAATAAAAGTTGTCAGAAGCCCAGCTGTAGCTGGCCATTTGGTCTTTGAGCGCTTCGTCTACCGCAGGAAAGATATCAAAAGTTTTGATCCCTAAATGGATGCAGGCTTCTATCTCAGGCAAGAGCATATCTAACGACCAGCGAAAGTTGTTGGGCAAAGAAGCTACTTCGTCTTTGATGCCTTTGCCGTCTTTGAGAAAGATCGGGTAAATGAGGTGTTGGGCACCCAATTGGGTTTCGGCAAGCATGT
>CANHSA010000163.1 GCA_947463345.1 Flavobacteriales bacterium | reverse complement strand
CTGGTCGTTTGGTTTATACACAAACATTCAACGAAGTAGGTGCTGTTTTACTTCCTGTGAATGTAAGCATGCTTTCTTCAGGAAGCTATACTGTACAATTGATCAATGCTGAGCAAGTCGGTGTCAAACGCCTCTTGATTCGCAAATAACGAGCACATATATTGAGGGGGCTTAGGCCCCCTCTTTTTTTAAACTGATAAAGCGATGGAAAACACAAAAGGACATACCATACTGATCGTCGACGACGAACCAGATATCTTAGAGTTTTTATCGTACAACGTGCGCAAAGAAGGTTATAAAGTCTTCACCGCAACAAATGGCATTGAAGCGCTGCGCTTAGTGCAACAAATCAATCCTTCACTCATCTTGCTAGACGTCATGATGCCCAAAATGGATGGCATTGAAACCTGTCAGGTGATCCGCAAGGACCTCAATATGGTGCAGCCCGTCATTGCCTTTTTAACGGCGAGAACAGAAGATTACGCCCAAATTGCAGGCTTTGAAGCTGGTGCCGACGACTACATCAGCAAGCCAATCAGACCACGCTTACTCATCAGTAAGATAGAATCCTTATTGCGCCGTCTCAAAAACAAAGGCGGAGCTGAGGGTGCTGCAAACATCACCATTGACCGCGACCGCTATGTTGTGGAACTCGAAGGCAAAGAACTCCAATTGCCTAAAAAAGAATTTGAACTACTCGAATTACTCGCTTCGAGACCCGGAAAGGTTTTCAACCGCGACCAAATTTTAGCAGTTGTATGGGGTAACGACACCATTGTTGGGGAGCGCACCATCGATGTTCACATCAGAAAATTGCGCGAGAAACTCGGAGATGCGTATATTCGTACCATAAAAGGCGTCGGATATACCTTCAATGACAAGTGAGAAAAGCTAGGCCAAGTTTCTTAATCCTAAGTGGCAGTATTTTATTCTATGTACTGAGCTTCCTCTTTACGCTTTTCGTTCACCTACAATTTGTCACTTTAAGCAATACGCTTATTTTTTTAATCCCGCTCGTTACCGGGATTTTTGCGTACACCATTTTTTATTATATCATCAAACGCTTTTTGCAATACCGCATGAGTTTGATCTACAGAAGTATCCAAAATATGGATGCCGAAGAGCGCAATGACCAAACCATCGACCAACTTGTGGCACAAGGAGAGCAAGACGTCAAGGAATGGAAACAAAAGCGCAATCAAGAAATTGAAAAACTCAAAGAACAAGCCGCTTTTAGAAAGGAATTTCTTGGCAACCTGGCTCACGAACTCAAAACACCCGTCTTTTCTATACAAGGATACATCGATTCTTTACTCGATGGCGGCATGGAAGATCCTGCTATTCTTAAAACATTCTTAGAACGCGCTTCTAAATCTACGGAGCGAATGACCCACATTCTAGAAGATCTCGATCAGCTCACCAAACTTGAACTCGAACGCATACCGCTCGATATCAGAAGTTTTGACCTCCAAGAGCTCATCAAAGAAACCTATGAAGCACTCGAATTAATTGCCAAAGACAAACAATTTAGGCTCCGCATAGATGCCTCAGACCCTTATTGTTATGTCAATGCCGATCGAAACAAAATTTCACAAGTGCTTTTGAACCTCACTACAAATGCAATTGCATATGGGAAAGATGGTGGCGAATTATGCATCAGTATTGTGCAAATCGAAAATACCTACAATATTCAATTTAAAGACAACGGCCCGGGCATCGAGCCCCAGCACCTTTCGCGTCTTTTTGAGCGCTTTTACCGCGTCGAGAAAAGCAGAAACCGCAATGAAGGGGGTTCAGGTTTAGGTTTGGCTATTGTCAAACATATTATTGAAACGCATGGTCAGCAAATCCAGGTAACCAGTAATGTTGGTGTGGGAACTACCTTCACATTCAGCCTTCAAAAAAGCAAAGCTTCTGGCCCAGTTAGCTCGCGCGGCATTCCTTTGAAATAAGTTAATGCGTGGAGGTCATGTTGCTAGGCACACAAATAATGAAATCTGCTTGACCAAAATGTTCCTTATCTAATTTCTTCACGTCATCTTGACTTACTGTAGTAATGGTCAGTATTTTAATTTGAGGTGCTTCTTGCTCCACGTACCACATAATTCCTTGGTAAAAATCTGAATGGTAGGCGCCGTTAAAATGTAAATGCACGGTACTCGGTTTGCGCCATGGATTGTGAAGAATAAAATGCGCCATGGTTGCATCTTTAATGGCCTGAGCCTCTACCATGCGCCAGCCCATGCCTGGCCCCATATGAGCGCCCATTTCTTTCATACCTTGGTACTGACTCAGTGTTGTGTCAAATGCAAACGTAAGTGGGGCTATTTGCTGTTTGATCGATTCTGGCAGCGTATCTAGCGCAGCTCTTCCTTTTTTGAACAACAAGCTCGCATATTTTCGTTGAATATTTGACGCCACACAAGAGAGGCTATTTGCTTTGGCAAATTCGACAAGCGGTGCATAATCTGTTGAATAATTAGGCCATAACCTTAGCGTATCTTTTAACTTTTCTTCTGGTATAAATCCACTCAGGTAAGCGCTCAGCAGCACTTGCTGATCTTGCTCAAACATCTCAAAGCCGAGCTGTAAATTTTTTCCATGAGCCACATACATTTTTTGGGTCAATTCTAATTGAAGCCAATGCGAAATTGGATTGTCGTGAAATTCACCAAACAATACCAACTCGCTTTGATTGGCAGCAGTTGCCATTTTTTCAAAAGAAACTTTCTTTCCCCTGCTATTGTATAATTGATACGCAGGTAGATCCTGTGCATTCAAAGCTTGGCAATAAACAAATAAGAGAGGTATAAAATAGCGCAGCATCTGAAATTTTTTATAGCAAAGTAAGTGATTTTCAGGTCTTCATTTGAAAATTTCATAAATTAGAACAAAATTGAATCCATGACCAAACAACTACTTACCCTCTTCAGTGTCATTTTTTTAAGCACTACAATTCTTCGTGCGCAAGATCCGTGCGCAAGCGGCCGCTATGCAGAGACCGTATTTACACAGTTTAACCTCACGAGCAACCTTACCTATGGTCAGAATAACAATTGGGCCAATTCCAACACAACGCTCAAACTTGATTTTTACGAGCCTGCCAACGATCCTTTAGCGGCCAGGCCACTCATCATTTGGGTACACGGAGGTAGCTTCATCGGCGGAAGCAAAACTGACCCAGATGTAAAGGCACTTTCAGAGCGTTTTGCCAAAAAAGGATATGCCTGTGCAAGTATTGACTATCGCTTGGGTTTCTTTCCCTTCGACTCCACGAATGCAGTTAAAGCCGTAGTGCGCGCCGTTCAAGACCTTAAAGCGGCCATTCGCTTTTTTTATAAAGACGCACAAACTTCGAATACATTTAAAATAGATACCAATCATATTTTTATCGGTGGCAGCTCTGCGGGTGCCATTACCGCGCTGCACGTAGCCTACCTCAACGATGCATGCGAGTTCAGCGACTACATGAGCACAAGCGCTTTGGCCAGTCTTGGTGGTCTTGAAGGTAACTCGGGCAACCCGGGCTATTCAACCAAAGTGCACGCAGTTATCAATGGTTGTGGTGCACTCGCACAGTACAATTGGCTAGAACCAGGCGACGTACCGCTTTGTTCGGTCCACGGCACCAATGACGGAACAGTCACCTATAACCGTGGCATCGTAAATCCGGGCACACCACTCATGTACCTTGACGGCAGCCGCATGATCCACGAACGCGCTTGTGCTATTGGCGTAACCAATCAATTTTATACGTTCAAGAACGCACCGCATGTGCCCTATTTGAATAATGCCGCCTACATGGACAGCACTGAACGCTTTGTCCGCGACTTCCTCGTCGAGGTATTGGGCTGTACGCAAACTGTTTTATTGCCTGCCAACGAAATGCAACAGCAAGCTTTTCTTTACCCCACCACCTACTGCGACGGCACGCCTAGTAATGAAGCGTGTTCTAGCGCGTCAATAAATGAATGGGCAAGCAACAACGAACTTGAATGTTACCCAAATCCCAATAACGGAAACTTCACAATTCAAACCAATAATAGTTTTGAATTATTGCGTATTTACAATGTCTCTGGCGTTCTGATTCACGAAGCTAAAGGCGATCACCTGACTTCATTTGAAGTAGGTTTACCGACCCAAGTAAACGGCCTTTATCTTGTAGAAGTCGCATTTGAAAACAAAGAAATTTTGAGAACTAAAATTCAACTTTTGCGTTAAGGCCCTCTATGAAAACTAT
>CANHSA010000162.1 GCA_947463345.1 Flavobacteriales bacterium | reverse complement strand
CTGGCAACAACCTTATTGCCACAATTAGTCAATATTGGCTCACCTATAACGGATACAACCCTACAATTGGTGTCATTACCTTGGTAGGAAGTACGTCGGGAACATCCAACAATGGTTATCTGGCTGTTAATTGTGGGGGCGCTACAACAACTTGTGCAGATGTCTGGTCAAGTGTTAGTCCTTGGATTGGCTACTATCAAAACAGCACCGCATACATCAAACTCAATTGGGGAAGCTACGGACCTACTCCTGTTGGAACCTACACCTTGAGCTTTACATATCCTGCTGGTGTGAGCCCAATACTCTCTTCCATCCAAAATTCAAACTACACGATAGCTGGCAATACCATTACTTGGAATTTGACCAACAACGCAACGAGCTTTACCACCTATGACGTCATTCAGTTTAGTGTTCCTGGCGGCCTGATCAACGGTGCGCAGCATTTCTATACCTCTGCAATTGCACCAACGGGTTCTGTAAATGATTGCGGCACTTACAACAACAATGGTTCTTTACTTCAAATCTTGGGCAATGCCTATGACCCTAACGACAAAAATGCCAGCACCGATTACATGAATGACAACTACCCTTTGGGTTATTTAGACGCATTCATCGATGACGCGCTCACCTATACCATTCGCTTCCAGAACACAGGTACTGCTCCTGCACAAAATGTATATATCATCGACACCTTGAGCACCCTGCTCGATTGGACGAGTTTTACGCTCATTGAAGCTTCTCACCCAATGCAAGTGGTCAATTTGGGCAATGGCATCATGCGTTTTGAATTCAATCAAATTTGGTTACCAGATTCTACCTCCAATGAACCTGAAAGCCATGGTCAGCTTACTTACCGCATTAGTGAAATACCAACCAATGCGATCATGTCGATCATTGAAAATACGGCCTATATCTATTTTGACTGGAATGCGCCGATCATCACCAACACCACCTTCCATCAAAACATGTGGCTCGACAACATCACTGAACTTGAGGGTGCACTTCGTATTTATCCGAACCCAGCCCAAACCGAAATAGAATTAAATCTAAACGAACCGAGCCGAATACTCATCAAAGACCTCAATGGTAAAACTATATTGAATGAACAAATTTTACCAGGTCAAAAAATTGATATTCAGAATTTTACAAATGGAGTGTATACAATTGAGTCCGAAAAGCAACGCGGAAAATTTGTAAAACTTTAAAAACAAAAAAGTTTGGCACTGAATTTGCAAAGTGCCAAATGTAGTAGTTTATAGTTAGGTTATGGATAGCGGCGGTCCACCTGCCCTATCCAGAAAAGCGGTTCTTCGGAGCCGCTTTTTTTGTTTTAGGCGCATAGTTCACCTATCTTTAACTCGTGAAAAGATTACTTCAACATGCTCAGAAAGCAGCCATCCTTAGCGTCCTGACAAATACTATTCTCGCTGTAGTCAAAGGCTTTGCGGGCATAGTGGGGCATTCCGATGCACTCATTGCCGATGCCATAGAGTCTTGTGCTGATATTTTCTCGAGTTTTTTAGTGCTCATTGGCATTCGTTATGCAAATAAACCTGCCGATGAAGACCACCCATATGGGCATGGCAAAGCCGAACCGCTTGTCACATTTGCAGTTGTTGGCTTTCTTCTGATATCAGCTACTATTATTGCCGTAGAGAGCATCAGGCATTTATCTGAAAAACAAGAACAACCCGCATTTTTCACACTATACGTCCTCGCTGCAATCATCGTTATTAAAGAATTGAGTTTCCGTTATGTTTATCGAAAAGGACAACAAACGAACTCTTCTAGCTTAAAGGCCGACGCCTGGCACCACCGCTCAGATGCACTTTCATCCCTCATTGCATTTTTAGGTATTCTAGCGACATTTTTATTTGGCAAAGGTTTCGAAAAAGCCGACGACTGGGCAGCGCTCATTGCCTCTGTTTTTATTGTTTATAATGCTTATAAAATCTTCAGACCTGCCTTAGGAGAAATCATGGATGAACACAACCACCATGATTTAATTGATGGCATTCGCATCGAGGCAAAAAAAGTGGCTGGTGTTGTAGATATAGAAAAATGCTGGGCGCGCAAAAACGGCATGAGTTATGTTGTTGATTTACACCTTGAAATTGATGGGCATTTGAGCGTATTTGAAGGTCATGCGATTTCACATGCGCTCAAAGACCACCTCATGGAGGTTTATCCGTATATTACGGAAGTGCTCATTCATATTGAACCCGCACCAAACTTCTCTTAACCTTTTTGTTTGGTTTGGCTGTACCCTTCTTTGATCAGTAAGTCAAAGATTTTTTGCTTGAAGTTCCCTTGGATTAAAATCTCGTTGTCTTTGACGCTTCCGCCCACTCCACATTTGCTTTTCAGTATTTTCCCTAGGTCTTTGAGGTCGTCATCGGTACCCACGAATCCTTCAATGAGGGTAACCTCCTTACCTGCGCGCTGCTTGCGATCTATGCTCACATAGAGGCGCTGCTGCTGAGGCGGAAGTGTCTGAATATCATCTGTTTGCTCGAATTCATAAGCAAAGTTCGGATTGGTACTGTAGACCACATTTTGGATTTTTTGCTGCTTTTTAGCCATGACACAAAGTTATAAAATCTTGGCGTTGTAAAAAGTTATCCACGAAAATGCGCCAGCCAATTTTTTTGCGTTTTTATGACAATGAATTTAGAAAATAAACTCCAACAACTCAGTGATGCCGCCTTGCTTGCTTTGGTATGCGGTCATCCGCAACAACAACCCAAGCTAGATGTCGTTTTGGAGCGCACTTGGCGTTGGCACCAGAAAAACTGGCGAACCTTGGCTAAAAGCAGCGAATGGGACCTACTAGAGATTTATGGGCTAGACGCGCATACTGTTCAGCGCATTCTTGGCGTTTTTGAAATCAGCAGGCGCTACCAGAGTGCAGAAGTACGACAACGGCGCAGCATCAAAACCTCCCGAGACGTCTATGACCTCCTGCAAGTGCAACTTGCCGACCTCGACCACGAACAATTTTATGTACTTTACCTCAATTTTTCGAACGAAATTTTAGAAATCTCGCAATTGAGCATCGGTGGTCGGCACAGTACTATTGCCGATGCCAAACGCATTTTTCAGCAAGCCTTGCGCTGTGCAGCGACGGGCCTGATTTTATGTCACAACCATCCGAGTGGACAACGCAAGCCAAGCCCACAAGACGAAGCGCTGACAAAAGACATCAAGGAATTTGCAAGTCTCATTGACATGAAGCTCTTAGATCACGTCATTTTCACAGATAATGGCTATTTTAGCTTCGCCGATGAAGGCATCTTGTAATATGTCCAAAAAGAGAATTTTAACCGTTATTGGGGCACGTCCTCAGATCATCAAAGCCGCAGCGCTCAGCCGTGCCATACAAGCTCAATTCGCCTCGCAACTAGAAGAAATTTTAGTGCATACAGGCCAACACTACGACGAAAACATGTCGGCTGTTTTTTTCGAAGAACTTGGCATTCCACAGCCGCATTATAATCTAGCTGTTGGCAGCGGTTCGCATGGTCACATGACTGCCGCTATGCTCAGTGGCATCGAGGATATTTTAATCAAAGAACAACCTAGTGCAGTTGTTATTTACGGCGATACTAACTCCACCATAGCTGCGGCACTTGCTGCTGCTAAAATTCACATCCCTGTAGTACACATCGAGGCTGGTTTGCGCAGTTTTCACAAGGCCATGCCCGAAGAAATCAACCGAATTGCTGCCGACCACATGAGCACCTTGTTATTTGTGCCAACCAAAGCCGGAATGGCCAATTTAGCCAAAGAAGGTTTTGAGTTAGAGGTGCAAGGAAAGGCAACCATAGATACACCTCATGTATACCATTGCGGCGACATCATGTACGACAACAGCTTGTATTTTGCAGCACTGAGCAAAGAAAAATCTCTGCTGCTCAAGCAGTTAGAACTGACCCCTGAGCAATACATTTTGTGTACCATACACCGCGACTCCAATACAGACGACCCTATTGCGCTGCAAGGCATTTTTGAAGCCCTGCTGACACTCATTGATCAAACGGGCCTGAGCGTAGTGCTACCGATTCACCCGCGTACCAAAAATAAAATAGAAACCCTTTTGAGTGTTGCTTTTCAAGAAAGAATTGCCGCTCAAGACAAACTCCAAATTACAGCGCCCGCTGGCTTTCTAGACATGATCGCCTTAGAGCAAAATGCGAGGTTAATCGTTACAGACAGCGGCGGTGTTCAAAAAGAAGCTTATTTCTTTGCCAAACCTTGCGTCATTTT
>CANHSA010000161.1 GCA_947463345.1 Flavobacteriales bacterium | reverse complement strand
GAGATAGGCTCGTCTGTGAAAGAAACGGTACCACTTGGCGCTGCTGTATAAGAAGGCGCATTGGCAGCAGGTGTATAAGGCACATAATGATCGACATCGCGCTTCACGATGCGGCCGTTTTCTCCGGTTCCGGCAACGGCTTCAATGGCAATACCGCGCTCGGCAGCTAATTTCTTCGCTAAAGGAGAAGCAAACACGCGCTCTGAGTTGTTGTTGGCCACAACTGGAGCAGCCACGGGCGCACTTACAGGTGCTGGGCTTGGCGCTGCTGCGCTTGCAGCCACGGGAGCTGGGCTTGGTTCAACAGGTGCAGGCGCAGGTGTTGCAGCTGTTGCGCCAGGAGCGCCTGCAGCGGCATTCGCTAATACACCAGAGATGTCTTCGCCAGCTTCGCCAATGATAGCTAAAATGCTATTGACAGGTGCCGCCTTTCCGGTTTCGACACCAATATGTAATAAAACACCATCGTAAAAAGACTCAAATTCCATAGTGGCTTTGTCTGTTTCGATCTCGGCAAGCACTTCGCCAGATTTGACAGTATCACCAACGTTTTTGGTCCAGGCGGCAACAACACCTTCGGTCATGGTGTCGCTCAATTTGGGCATGTAAACTACTTCAGCCATGTCTTTTTATTAGGATTTTAGTATTCTTTGATATAAGGATAATCTGCTTGCGTGTAAACGTCTTCATAGAGTTCGTGTGCTTCAGGGTAAGGCGAGTTTTCAGCAAATGCTACTGATTCTTCGACTTCTTTTTTAACCCAAGCATCGATGTCGGCAAGTTCTTTTTCGGATAACCATTTTTGGGCGTTGATCACGCGAAGGCAATGTTCAATTGGATCTTGTTCCATCCATTCAGCTACTTCGTCTTTGGTGCGGTATTTTTGCGGGTCGGACATTGAGTGTCCTTTGTAGCGGTAGGTGCGGATGTCGAGTAGGGTTGGGCCCTCGCCGTTTCTTGCCCGCGTTGCGGCTTCTTCGATGGCTTCGTGTACTGACTCAGGACGCATCCCGTTGACAATTTTTGAAGGCATTCCGTAAGAAAGACCGATTTGAGAAAGGTCGGTGACGTTGGTGGTACGCTCTACGGAAGTTCCCATGGCGTAGTTGTTGTTTTCGATGATGAAAATCACTGGAATTTTCCAGTTCATGGCCATATTGAAGGTTTCGTGGAGCATTCCTTGACGCACTGCGCCATCGCCCATCGAAACAAATGCAACATTTTTAGTACCATTGTACATTTCTGCAAAAGCCACACCGGCTCCCATTCCAATTTGTGCGCCTACAATACCGTGGCCACCCATGAAGTTTACTTTTTTATCAAAAAAGTGCATAGAGCCTCCTTTTCCTTTGGAACAACCTGTTGTGCGGCCATAAAGTTCGGCCATGAGCACGCGTGGGTCTGTACCGAGTGCAATTGGATGCGCGTGGTCGCGGTAAGCGGTCATGTGTTTGTCGTCGGGTTGGCAAGCACTTGCAGTACCTACTACAATTGCTTCTTGTCCGATATAAAGGTGACAGAAACCACCAAATTTTTGTTGGATATATAACTGACCAGTTTTGTCTTCAAATTTTCTGATCAAGAGCATGTCCTTGTACCACTTGACGTAGGTTTCTTTCGAAAATTTAGGTTTCTCTGAACTTTTAACGGCTTTTGCGCACATAACTTCTTTTTTTATCGGTCACAAATATACAAATGATTCACAAACAATGTTCAAATTGTCAATTTTACACTAAGTCTTTGATTATTTAAATTTCACGTTTTAAATAAGGTTGAATTTGTCCTTTTGTCAAGGTGAATTCTATCATGCCTTCAGCCCAATTAGAAATTTCATATGGGTTGTAGGTGAAACGAATTCCTTGTGCGGTAAGTTCAAAGTTATCAGGCAAATAGAATTTGCCGCCAAAACTGAAGTCCGTATCTTCAAAAGGGGTTTTGGCCTTGATACCAACGGTTTTTCTGAAGGCACTCTCAGCGAGCTTTAATAACTGATTATCTACACGAACAAAATCTTTCAAATGCAGTTCTTTTCCAGTGGCTTTATCAAAATAAGTATACCCCATTCCATACATGCCGTGTGCGCCGCCAGTGCTAGAGGCATTGTAATGTTTTAAAGCTGCAAAAGTAGTGTATTGGTCGTTGATTTTGAAGGTGTCAATCAGGTACCAAACGGTAATGTCATCCGGAAAAGCATCCTTTTTAAAAGCTTGCAGTGAGCGTTTGATCAGTGCTTTATTAAGCGGGCCAGGGTAGGGTTTTGAATCCATGGGGCGATACAAGCATTTGCGAATATAGTCGTTGATGGCTTGTTGCCATTTCACTAATTTTCCTGGACCAGACTCATCGTAGAATTCGTATGTAACCACAGACCATTGTTTGTCCCATTTGTCGACAACTTTCTTTTTAGAAAGCAAGACGCTATCGGCGCCTTTGATGAGCGAGGCGATTTTGGTTTGGTTTTGTTCGCTCAGCTTTTCCTTGTCTTCTTTTGGTTGCAGCGCTTGTTTTTGAGGTTTGTCTTTTTTGACAGAAGGGTCGTTTTGACAACCAACGAAAAGAACGAGTAGGATGAAAATAACTTTATACTGCATCTTGTGATTTTTGAGTGGATTTGTAAATCAAATAAATACCCGCTAATACAAGTGGAATGCTCAGCATTTGACCTGTATTGAGTGGCAAGGTGTAATCGCGGGCGGTTTGGCCAAGTTTGAAAAATTCACAAATAATGCGCGAACCAAAAATGAGGATCAGAAAACTTCCAAAAATAAAGCCTGGCTGTTGCCATTTTTTGAGTTTCCAAAAGAGATAAAGCAGGAGCCAGAAGGAAATGAAATAACAAATTGCTTCGTAAAGTTGCGCAGGGTGGCGCGGGGAGGGGTCGTAATTGCTAATTGCTTCGTTGAAGAAGTATTGAAATTCAAAGGCCCAAGGAACGTCTGTGACATAACCCACCATTTCGTGGTTGACCAAATTGCCCAAGCGAATAAAAGTTGCCGCAATGGCAATTGGAGCTGCAATGCGGTCGAGGATCCAGATGTAAGGACGCTTGGATACTTTTTTGGTGAAAATATACAGCCCGATAAGTATCGCGACGGCAGCACCGTGGCTGGCCAAACCGCCTTCCCAAATTTTGATGATATCTCCTGGATGTGAAAAATAGCCGCGTTCAACGATTTGTCCATGTTCTATTTTGTCCCAGTAAGGACCGTAAAAAAACACGTGCCCGAGGCGAGCGCCTACAATTGTAGCGAGTACCATGTAGGTAACGAGTGTGTCTAGCACTTTGTCTTCAACTTGCTCTGCTTTGAACATTTTTCTAATGACAAAATAGCCCATAACAATGCCTGAAACAAAAAGTAGTCCGTACAAATTAGGCGTGCGCCAGCCGTCAATCAGTTGAGAATCTACAGCCCAATGTATAGAGAGGATCATGTGTTTTGGTTTTGGAGCGCTTGGTCAACGAGCGCTTGGGGTTTTTGTTGGTGACTTTTAAAAGGTAGTGCAGTTGAGCGCCCTTTCTTAAAGATCAGATTGCTTTTATTTAGACCCTTGCGCAGTTCTTTTTGTTGTTCGAATGGAAGGTGAATGATGTCAATGCAAGCTTCGCTACAACAGTTCTCCATCTTTTCTTTACAGGCTTCACACTGTATGAACAACAAATGACAAGCCTCATTAAGGCAATTGGTGTGCGTATCGGCTGGGCTGCCGCACTGATGGCAAACGGCGATGATATCAGGGGTAATGCGTTCGCCGCGACGTTCGTCAAAAACAAAGTTTTTACCAATGAACTTATTTTCGATGCCTTTTTCTTTGCAGTCGTTGGCGTATTTAATGATGCCGCCTTCTAATTGGTGCACATTGGCAAAACCGCGGTGCTTGAACCACGCCGAAGCTTTTTCGCAGCGCACGCCGCCTGTGCAGTACATGACGATATTTTTGTCTTCATTGCCTTTTAGGACGGTTTCTTCAATAAAGGGTAAAGATTCTCTAAATGTATCAACATCGGGCAATACAGCTCCTTTGAAATGACCAACTTCCCATTCGTAATGGTTGCGAAAGTCGATCAGTAAGGTGTTGGGGTCGTCGGTGAGTTTATTGAAGGCCTCAGCGTCCAAATGCACGCCCTTGTTGGTGACATCAAAAGTGGTGTCGTTGAGGCCATCGGCTAAAATTTTAGACCGCACTTTGACCTTGAGTTTCAAAAAAGGAAATTCAGCCTCGGCGTCGTCTACGGCAAAATTGAGGCGGATGCCGTTTAAAAAATCTATTTGATAGAGTTCTTC
>CANHSA010000160.1 GCA_947463345.1 Flavobacteriales bacterium | reverse complement strand
CTGACGTCGTCGCTAGTTAATTGATTGCGTTCCATAATTTCAGCAGAGACATCGGCCATGTTCGTAACTGCAAATTTGAAAACTGCTTGTCCTTCTTGTTTGACGTAGTGCAAACGGTTTTCAACGGTTTCAATGGAAGCAGGCATGTAAGAACCACCTGCAGGTTGCTGCAAATACTGACGACCTGCTCCATCGCTTCTTAAGATGAAGTCCATAACGCCGTTGCCTTCGTCATTTGGCTCGAGTAAAACTGCGCCAGCGCCGTCGCCAAAAATGACGCAAGTTGTGCGGTCTTGGTAATCGATGATGGACGTCATTTTGTCGACGCCAATGACTAATACTTTTTTGTGTTTTCCTGATTCAATGAATTGCGAACCTGTAGATAACGCATACAAAAAACCTGAACAAGCCGCATTGACATCAAAACTCCAAGCGTTTTTCATGCCCACTTTATCGCAAACGATGTTGGCTGTGCTTGGGAAAGGATGGTCAGGTGTTACGGTACCAACAATAACTAATTCTATTTCTAAGGGATCGATGCCTTTTTTGTCGAGTAGTGCTTTCACAGCTGCAGCGGCCATGTCTGAACTTGCGCCATCTTTCATGATGCGACGTTCTTTGATGCCGGTGCGGCTCAAGATCCATTCATCAGAAGTATCGACCAACTTGGCTAAATCGTCGTTTGATAAAATATGTTCAGGCACATAGCCCTGAACTGCGGTAATAGCAGCGGTAATTTTACCCATGTTAGTTAAAAGCTTCGTTAATTTTTTCGGTTAGGTTTGAACTCACCACGTTGTGTGCGTGAAGAATCATGTTTTTGACAGCAATATCGTTAGAAATACCGTGTCCGATAATGGCGTTTCCTTTGACTCCTAAAATGGGAGTGCCGCCATAGTTTTCGTAATTGAAGCGGTCGAAGTATGCGTCTTGAATACCGCGTTGCTTCATTAAGGTAAAGATGCCTTCAGCTTCTTTGAGTACGATATTACCAGTAAAGCCATCGCAAACAATGACGTCAGCAACTCCAGTAAAGATGTCGCGTCCTTCGATGTTGCCCATAAAATTGAGCTCGTCCGATTCGGAAAGCAATTTGTAAGTAGCAATCGAAAGCAAGTTGCCTTTTGAATCTTCTTCACCGATATTTAGCAAGGCCACCTTTGGATTTTCGATGTTCAAGACGTTGGCGGCATATACAGATCCCAACAAGGCAAATTGGTAAAGCACATCTGATTTGCAATCGGCGTTAGAGCCAACATCTAGTAACACAGATTGCCCGCCGTTAATGGTGGGCAAAGTAGAGGTAATACAAGGACGAATGACGCCTGGAATGGTATTGAGTTTGTACATGGCACCCACGAGCATAGCACCAGTATTGCCATTGCTGGCCAACACATCAATGAGTCCTTTGGCAAGCATTTCAAAACCTACAGCGATAGAACTGTTTGGTTTTTTAGGAAGTGCTCGGGTAGGATGATCGTGGTAGGTAATTACTTCAGGTGCGTGCACGATTTCGAACAACGCAGCGCTCTGACCACGACTCGCTAATTCTTTTTGAATTTGGAGTTCGTCACCAAACAAAACAATAGTGACATCATTACCCAAAGCATGTTTGGCTAATAATGCACCATCAATTGTCGCTTGCGGAGCGAAATCGCCACCGGAGACATCAAGCCCAATCTTCATGGGAGAAAATTAGAGCTTACTGAGCCTCCTCGATGGAGTCAGTTGTTTTCTCTGCTACAACTTTTCCTTTGTAGTAGAGTTTGCCTTCATGCCAATGAGCATGGTGAAACAAGTGTGGTTGTCCAGTTGTAGGGCAAGTAGCAACATTGCTTGCAGTCGCTTTTTTGTGCGTTCTACGTTTGTCACGACGTGTGGTCGATATTCTTCGTTTAGGATGCGCCATTTTTGTTAATTTATATCTATTAATTTAAATTCTTAAGTGCAGACCACCGTGGGTCTATGTCGTCGTCGTCATCGGAATTTGAATCGGAAGAAGGTTGTTGGTATTTGTTGATTAATTCTACCATTTCTTCGTTGCAGTCGCCGTCTTCGTGCACCATTTTGGCGGGTAAAGACAGGCTGATCAGCTCATACAAAGGTTGCGTTAGGTCAATTTGATAGCTTTCAGGCGCAATAACAATAAGGTTTTCGTCTTCGGATTCTTCTTCTCCGAAGGTATAATAGAGGGTCATTTCTCCTTCTATTTCTTGTGCTAATGGCTCTGAACAACGATCACAATCAGTAAAAATAAAACCGTCAATCTCTATATTAGCGATGAGCATGGTTTCTTTTTTTTCTAACTCTAGGTAGGCGATAAGCCGACCATTTTCGATGAGCGAATAAGGCAATGATTCAAAGAACGATTTGTCAATGTCGAATTCAAACTCATGGAGCCCTATCTTTAATCCTACGAAGGGTATGGCGAACGGACTTTTCATAATGAATGCTTCACTGACGAAAACGAAAGGGCAAAATTAAGGATTTATTTTGGATTTTTAAAATCAGTCGGCACGTTCTTGTTCCTTCTTTCCTTTTTCATCCTTTGAAACTGCCAATGGGTTGGCATGGATCTCCCTGAAAACTTTTCTTTTGCGGTAAATATCTACGGCTAAAAATATGGCGCTGCGCAGGCTTTGTTCATCGGCTTCCATCTTGCCAGCGATGTCAAAAGCAGTTCCGTGGTCAGGACTGGTGCGCACAATTGGTAAGCCAGCTGTAAAATTGACGCCATCGTCGAAGCAGAGCGCCTTAAATGCCGTTAAGCCTTGGTCGTGGTACATAGCCAACACGCCGTCAAATTGCTGACGGAGCGGCGAACCAAAAAAGCCATCAGCTGGGTAAGGGCCAAAAGCAAGGATGCCTTTATTTTTAGCAGCTTGAATGGCAGGAATGATCGTTTGTTGTTCTTCTTCGCCAATTTTGCCGTTTTCACCGGCATGCGGATTCAGGCCAAACACGGCAATTCTTGGTCTAATTAACCCAAAATCTTTTTTCAAGCTTTGCTCGAAGGCTTCAATTTTAGAAACGATGAGGTCTTTTTGAAGTTTACTTGATATCTCTTTTATAGGAATATGTGTCGTGACCAATGCCACACGCAGGTTGCCCGAAACAAGCACCATTAGCGCTTCTTTGGCGCCAGACATCTCGGCAAGGTATTCGGTATGCCCGGGAAAGTTAAAGCCGGCTTTGGCGACGTTTTCTTTCGAAAAAGGTGCAGTGACAAGCACATCAATTTTGCCATCGGCGAGGTCGCGGGTGGCAGCTTCTAAAGAAAGCAATGCATATTTGCCCCCATCGGCATTGGATACACCGGGCTCCATTTGAACTTCTTCTTGCCAAACATTGATGATATTCACCTTTTTAGGGTTGATGTCGGCCGCACTCTTGCAAGACAAATAATTGAATTCTTGCAAATTGAGTTGTTTCTTATAATGCGAAATAACTTTGTTTGATCCGTAAACAACCGGAACGATATCCGTTAGAATACGGTTGTCGTGAAGGGCCTTTACGATAATTTCGGGTCCAACACCGTTGAGGTCACCGATGGTGATGCCGACTTTGATGAGGTTCTTGTTAACCGGTTCTTTGTCTTTTACCTCTTTATCTTTGGTTTCTTTTTCCATTAAATGTTGTTGGTTTTTAGAAAGTGGTAAAGCAAGCGCACGCCAGCGCCGGTTCCGCCATCGCCTTTGTAATTTTCAGGGGCGTCGAGCCAAGCTGGCCCAGCGATATCCATGTGAATATATGGAGCACTTACGAAATGCTCAAGAAATTTGCCTGCTGAAATCATGCCTGCGTTTGGTCCGCCGATATTTTTAAGATCGGCAATTTTGGATTTCATGTGTTTTTTGTAGTCGTCCCAGAAAGGGAAGCGCACCACGCGCTCGTGCACTGCATGGCCACTTTGTTCGAGTTGGTCAAATATTTGATCGGCTGCATTACCCATAATAATGCTTGCTTCCGTGCCAATGGCGCGCAAAGCCGCACCGGTAAGTGTGGCAGCGTCAATGACCAATGCTGGGTCAAACTTTTTAGAATAAGCCAAGGCATCGGCGAGGATCATTCGGCCCTCGGCGTCGGTATTGAGCACCTCAACAGTGGTGCCGTCGAACATGGTAATGACGTCACCTGGCGCATAAGCGTTGCCGCCTGGGCGGTTGTCAGTTGCGGGCAACAAAGCAACGATATGAACCGGTAATTTTTGCAAAGCAGCAAGATAGACAACGGCAGCCATTGTGGCGGCGCCAGCCATATCTCCTTTCATGGTGTCCATGCTGCCAGGTGTTGG
>CANHSA010000159.1 GCA_947463345.1 Flavobacteriales bacterium | reverse complement strand
CCCGCTGCCCCAACGAATGCCTCCATAAGCCGAGAACATATTGCTGACCGGAGCACCGGCCATGGCGGCTGCAAAACGCGTGGTCATGGTAATGAGCATGGCACTTTGGTAGCCGCCCCAACTTTGGCCTTGCAAGCCCATGCGCTTGTCGTCAATAGGATAATTCTTGATGAGGTAATCGGCCGCGCTCATTATGCTGTTGTAAGCGCCTTGTGCTGGCTTGCCAGGTTGGTAGCGGATGTCCGGAATAAATACGAGGTAACCACCGCTTGCGTATTCGGTTGGGTTAATAATGCTCGCCGAAGGCTTGGGCGCTTGGTAATTGTGTAGGTTGTCCGAATTGAGTTCGTAGTAATAAAACAAGAGCGGGTATTTCTTGCTCGGGTCGTAGTTTTCAGGTTTGTAGAGCAAGCCTTCTAATTGTTGCCCATCGTAGGCTGTCCATTTGACGGTCTCGACCGTAGCCCAATTGTAGGTACTTTGCTGCGGATTGGCTACTGAAATGCGCTTGGCGTTGTCGTAGTTGTAGTCCGGAAGCAACCAGAGGTCGGGGTAGGTACTAACGTTCATGATCCGGATGAGCGTTTGATCTGCATTTGTTGCTTTTTGAACCGATGAAATACGGTAAGGAATTTCAAAAGCTTTGCTCAGCCCATCTTCCTTGTAATAGTAGAGGCTCTCTTTTTTATCAGCTTTGCGAAGCCCAATGAAGTAACCATCTTTTAAGTCTAAAAAGGCGGAATCGCGGTGGTTGCGCTCAAAACGCAATTCGATTTTGTCTCTAGTGGCCCTTTCATTTGAAACGCTCTTCAGTGTTTTTGCTGCGATGTCGTAGCTCCAGATGTCGTATTCAGACTGAAAACAAACTTCTTTGGCATTTTTAGTGAAACCCACATAACCAACGGGCCCGGCTTCCATGGGTTGGCCATTGAGGTCTTCTTCCCACTTGATGTCCTTGCGGCTGCAATTCATGCAGGTATGTTGTTGCTTGTCGATGTCGAGCAGCATCCATTTTTGTCCGTCGGCTAAGTAATAAGTAAAAAAGCGTCCGTCGGCTGAAAGCTCGCTTGTGTGCGCCCAACCTTTGCCCAATAACTGCAATTGGCCTGTCTCGAGCTCGATGCGGTAGTAATCGCTCTTAGATGGCGCTTTCCATTGTGCTTCGATCGCGTACGGGTCGGGGTTGCGGGCAATTAAATACGGCGCTTTCATTTGTTTGTCGATGGAAACACGCAGCGTGTCGTTTTCTAGCTGCACCAAGCGGTCTTTGTCGAGGTGGTAGACATAAAGCAAGCCGCGTTTGAGGTCTTGATCTTTTTGTAAAAGTTGTTGGGGCTGGATTTCTGGATCTTGGTAGTGCCAGATGTCTAGATTCACTTTTTCGCGCTCTAATAAAGTATCTTTTACTTCTTTGTCTCTTGGCCCTACGGCAAAATAAAGCAGCTGGCTGTCGTCGCTAAACGTAGGCTTTCTGCCTGTTGCAATGGCTTGATACAAGCCTTCTGAGGTTTTGTCAAAATCGGTAGAGTCGCCAAAATTGGTGGTTTTGAGTTGCACTAGGTCAAAGAGCAAGAGCTGCATGTTTTTCACCTTAGAGGTATCGGTACTGTACAAAAAGGTGAGTGCAGAATTATTTGGGCTCCAATTTAAATCTGAAACAAGTGGCTGGGCTTCAAATTCCTTGAGTAGCTGCAGGTCTTTGGTTTGGTAAATGCGCACTTGCATAGAGTCGAGCTTCACTTTGCGCTGTTGGATCACCGCAATTTTAGCGCCGTCCGGGCTAAGGGCAAAGGTGGTGATGCTATCTAAATGGGCAAAGGTGCTTTGGCCCGTAGTGTAAACGAGCAAGCGGTTGCCGTCCGTTTTGTACGGGTTCACTTTTGGTGCCGGCGCTGGTTTTTTCCAGAAAAGGTATTTCTCGATTTTTTTAGGCTCGACCTTCTCTACTTTTTTGGCGCTGAACTCCTGCAGGAAAGCCAACACAGGCGCTTCTTCTGCTTGCTGAACTTGTTTGAGTTTGTCGAATTTAAAGACGGTGTCTTGCGCTAAATGATAAATGTATAAGGAGTCTTTGGGCCATTTCTTTTTATCGACTTTATCGAGTTCGCGCTTGCGGAGCGTATCGTAGTCTGGGCTCATTTTCCAAGCCACATAACTTTCGTCGGAGGCGAGGAGTGCAGTATTGCCACGCACAATAGAATCGTGTTTTTGTGTTGCCGTGTAATAGAAATGCAACACCGGATTGCCTTTGAGCACGGTAAGTTCGTAGCACACAATTTGGCCAGTTTTCGAAATTTGTTCTTTCTCTAGGCGTTTCCAGGTGTCGTAGGCTTTGTAATCGAGGGCAGGCTTTTGCGCAAATGTCAAAAAGGAAAAGCTCAGTAAAAAAAGGAAGATAAAGTGTTTCATCGTTTAGCTTTATGAAAAGAGACCAAATAAACTCCGGTAAAAATAAATAACATATACAGAATGCGTTCAGCAGTAATGGTGTGGGTGTAGTCAGCGGCCCATCCGAGCATTGAAAAGATGACTGCAAAAAACATGACCATGACCGGCTGGGTATAAATATAGGCAGCAGAAACCGTTGCACTGACATATTTAAGCCCGAAAATAGTGAGTAAATAAGTCAGAAAAGTGACCCCGACAATTACATAAGTAATTTTGTACCAAGCGCTGGCCGGAATGAGTTCAAACTGAACGGCTGAAAGATGGCTCCAGGTAGGAGGGAAGAGTAGTAAAAGAATGAGCCCAATGCTGAAAACATACGTGATGACCTGAATAGGGCTGTATTTGAGCAAGAGCGGTTTGGAGAGCACAAGGTAAAACGCATAACTCAGCGCATTGATCAACAAAAAGAGATCGCCCAAAGAGGAGGCGCCAGGAAGTTTGCCAGAGCTGAGCGTGAGTAAAATGGCACCCACCGCGCCAATAAAGACACCTGTGTAGTTGTGCGCACTGAGTTTTTCTTTGGTAATGAGGGCTGCTAAAATGAAAACCATCAGCGGATTGAGCGCCATAATAATACCCGCATTGAGCGCCGATGACAAATTGAGCCCATGAAAAAAGAACAACTGATTGACCGCCACTCCAAAAAGTCCCGCGGCCCCAAAACGCCAGTAATCGGAGCGGTCTACGGGCTTTCTTTTCTGACTCAAGAGCAAGATCCAAAAGAGCAGAACAGCGCCGCTCACGCGCAGCAAAATAAAAGTATTCGGGTCGAGGTACTGCGGCATCACGCCCTTGGCCAATACATGGTTGGCGCCATACAGCAAATTGACCAACAAAAGGGCAAGATGCGCTTTGAGAATTTGTGAACCCGACATGAGGCAAAGGTAGTTATTCCGTATCTTTGTTTCATGCACCTCTCGCACCTGCATTTAGTCAATTACAAGAACTACCCCGACCTCGAAATCAATTTGGTGGCAGGTATCAACGGAATTGTAGGTCCAAACGGCGCCGGCAAGACCAACATCCTAGACGCCGTCTACTACCTGAGCATGTGCAAGAGCTACCTCAACGTCAATGACCGCCACAACATGCGCTTTGACCAATCCTTTTTTTCGATCGCCAGTCAGTGGCAACTCGATCAAAAAGTATGTGAGGTGCAAGTGGCCTACAAAGCAGGCGTCAAGAAGCAAGTCAAGTGGAACAAAAAAGCCTACGACAAGCTCACCGCCCACATCGGCAAGTTGCCCGTCGTATTTATTTCTCCTTATGATGGCGACCTCATCGCCGAAGGTTCTGATTTACGCCGCAAATGGATAGACGGCATTTTATCCCAACTCGACAAAACCTACCTAGAAGAAATTCAGCGCTATGCCCGTTTGCTCGAGCAGCGCCATGCGGTTTTGCGCAACATGCACGAACACCGCCTCTTTGACCCCGACGCCATCGAAGTCTGGGACGCCCAACTCATACCAAGCGGCAACTATATTCATGCGCAGCGCAAAGCTTTCCTCCACGAGTTTATTCCGGTTTTCAAGCGCTTTTACCAAGAAATTGGCCAGAACGCCGAAGACGTCGACGTCACCTACCGCTCGCAACTCACCGATGCTTCTTTTGAAGACCTCATGCAGGCGGCTGCCAAAAAAGACGCCCTTACGCAATACACCAACGTTGGTATCCATAAAGACGACCTCTTGTTTACCATCAAAGGCCATCCCGTCAAAAAATTCGGTTCGCAGGGGCAGCAAAAATCATTCATTATTGCCTTGCGTTTGGCGCAGTTCGATTGGCTCAAGCAGCACAAAGGCCAAAAACCCGTTTTGTTGCTCGACGACATCTTCGACAAACTCGACAACGAACGCGTTGCGCGCCTCATTGCACTAGTGAGCGCCGACTACTTTGG
>CANHSA010000158.1 GCA_947463345.1 Flavobacteriales bacterium | reverse complement strand
ATCAATTTGATTCCAAAAACTTCATGGCATCTACTACGCCTGAAGCCAAAAAAATGATCAACAGCTACCTCAACAAACCTTGTGTCATTGACAGACCCGCCAAAGACAAACAAACCATTTCTGGCGTTGTCAAGGATACCATCTACGATAATATTCAGTTGCCTGCGCTTTTTATGGGCTACAAAATGCCTGCACAAACGCATCCTGACACCTACGCGTTGGAGTTCTTAAACGAAGTGCTTTCAAGTGGTAGTTCTTCGCGCATCAATAAGGAAATTGTAGAAAAACGCCAGTTGGCACAATACGCCTTCTCATTTAATTATGGCTTAGAAGATGCCGGAATTGGCATTATGGCGGCCATTGCCCCAAAAGAAGTGGCTTTAGACACCCTTCTTGCTGCATTTGACGCACAAATTGCCACCATTAAAGCGGCGCTCATTAGTGAAGAAGAATTTCAGAAAGTGCGCAATAAATTTGAAAACGACATTGCCTCTAGCAACGCTAGCATTGCCGGCATCGCTGAGAATTTAGCAGACAACCACGTTTATTACGGCGACGCCAATCGCGTCAACTCTTTGTTGTCAAATTATTTAAAGGTCACCAGAGAAGACATCCTTAGAGTAGCCAACACTTACCTCACTCAGGACAAGCGCGTGATCCTCTATTACTTACCTAAAGAAAAATAAGCCTCATGAAAAGTCTATATCTCCTCGCGGCATTGATCTTGACCAACAGTGTTTTTGCACAACTCGATCGATCCCAAAGACCAGCTCCAGCGGCGGCACAAAAAATCAATATTCCAGCTTCGCAGGTTTTCACTACCTCGAATGGCATCACTGTTATTTTATCCGAAAATCACAAAATTCCAAAGGTATCTATCGAACTGAGCCTCGGCAACTCGCCGCGCTTAGAAGGCACTAAGGCTGGTTTAGCTGATTTCACAGGTTCTTTACTCATGTCTGGCACCACTACCCGCTCCAAAGACCAACTCGATCGCGAAATCGACTTTATTGGCGCCGACCTTTCGGCAGGTTCTTCGAGCATGTACTTGAGCTGCCTCACCAAACACCTCAGCAAAGGTCTCGACCTCATGACAGACGTTTTGTACAATGCAAATTTCCCTGAAAGTGAAGTAGAGCGTGTACGCAAGCAAAATTTATCGGGCTTGCAGTCGACCAAAGCAGACGCAGGTGAAATGTCCAGCAATGCAACGCGCGCCGTCAACTTCCCGAACCATCCGCTCGGCGAAATCATGACTGAAGCCACCCTTCAAAACATTTCGCGCGAGGACATGCTCGCCTACTACAAAAATACCTTTACGCCACAAGGGAGTTATTTAGTAGTTGTGGGCGACATCACCAGAGCTGAAACAGAAGCATTGGTTCAAACGTATTTTGCTACCTGGCAAGGTGGCCCTGCCTACCAAGCTTCTCTAGGCAAAGGCCAATTTGACAAAGGCAACCGCGTTATTTTTGTCAAAAAACCAGGTGCCGTTCAATCTGTAGTTTACGTCACCTTCCCTATTGACATCCGCTCTGGGCATAAAGACCAACTCGCACTTAATGTCTTGAACGGCATTTTAGGCGGTGGCGGTTTTGGCACGCGCCTCATGCAAAATCTACGCGAAGACAAAGCATTTACTTACGGCTGTTATTCTTCTTTGAACATCACTGAAAATGGTTCTTGGATGTCTGCAGGTGGTAATTTCAAAAATGCAGTCACCGACTCTGCCATCACTGAAATCCTGAAAGAATTTGCCGGTATCATTGAAGCGCAAGTGACGGACGAAGAACTCAGCCTCACTAAAAACAACATGGCTGGTGGTTTTGCACGTTCTTTGGAGCGTCCGCAAACTGTTGCGCGTTTTGCTTTGAATACCATCAAACAAAAATTAGCGCCCGATTACTATCAAAAGTACTTGCAACAACTAGAGGCCATTACCAAAGAAGATGTACTCCGCGTTGCTCAACAGTATTTCACCGCCAAAAACTGCCATATTATCGTAGTAGGTAACGAAGAAATCTTACCCAAACTTTTACCTTTTGACAGCGATGGAAAAATCGAGAAACTAGACGCCTTTGGTGCAGCCATTAAGGAAACCAAAACAGCGGATATCAGTGCAGAGCAACTC
The DNA here is from genome assembly GCA_947463345.1 of Flavobacteriales bacterium. Lineage (GTDB taxonomy): Bacteria > Bacteroidota > Bacteroidia > Flavobacteriales_D > Crocinitomicaceae > UBA952. Next base: position 2,220 of record CANHSA010000158.1, on the reverse strand, counting down.
ATCGATAGTTATGCAATGGCACTCACAGGAACCAGCTCTAAAAAAGCAGCGCTCAAGAAAGTCAAAGCAATCAAATCTTATGTGCGTGTTTCAGAATTGAGCTCTGCACAAATTCCATTTGTCCTCACCTCGACAGACTATTTCTGGGAAGGCTTTAAAGAAGCAAGTAAAATGGAAATGCCGGGAATGGTGCTTCAAAAGTCTTTTTACGACGGCAAGAGCGGCTATACATTTAGCATGAAGGGTGGCAGAGAAGACCTCAAAGCAGAAGATATTGCAGCCAAACAAAAAGCAAGTGGACTCATTCCTGAACTCAACTACAAAGCCAATGGCATGAGTTATGAAATCAAAGGCATTGAAAATATCGAAGGACAGGATTGCTATGTGTTGTACACCACCGATGGCCAAGCCGAAAACTACGATTACTACACGACCAACACATTTATGAAAGTGCGCTCGACCAATCTGCGCAAAGCAGGCGATGAACTCATAGAAACGACCACCTCTTTCTCTGACTTCAAGCTTGTGAACGGCTTGATGTTTGCACACTCCTTTAACATGAGTGTTGGTAAAATGACCTTAAACGGTAATGTCAAAACTATTGAAGTCAATCCGAAGGAAGTCTTGCCCACCGATTTTTAGACTAAATGAAAAGCCACTTTCGAGTGGCTTTTTTATTTTTGTGGAGTTGTTACTTACTTTTTAGCACCAAAATATGAAGTTATTTTTTACGTTGCTTAGCGCTCTTTCACTGGTGAGCGCAACTGCACAAAATACACTTGTATCGAGCGGAAATGTTTTTGAAGGCGAACCGTTTTTGGCAGTCAATCCTCAAAATGACCAACATTTGGTGGCGGCCTGGATGGGTTTTCAATTCAATCAAAAAATTGTGATCAAAAGCGTTGTTTCATTAGATGGTGGCAGCACGTGGTCGGCACCCGTTTGGCAAGCGCATCAGCAAGCGGGCAACAGCAGCGCCGATGTTTCGCTCGGTTTTGACCTCAATGGCAACCTTTATATGGCTTATATCGATTACGACAACGTCAGCTTTACAAATGGTGCCGTCATTTGCAGAAAATCCACCGATGGGGGTCTCAATTGGGGCGCGGCAGTGGTGGCAAGATCCATTGCTTCTTGTCCGAATAAACTGTGTATTGACCGCCCTTGGATTGCAGTAGACCCATTAACTGGAAGTATCGTTATTACGAGTACTAATGCCGAGCAACCTACACTTGTGCAAGCACCGTATCATCCGTACTTGGCCGTATCTTCGGATGGCGGTGCAAGTTTCAGTTTACAAGAGCTCGATGCAGCACCATTTTTAGCAGGAAACGCGATAACTCAGCCCATGCCTTCACCTTCATTTGCCAACGACGGCACTTTTGTAGCACTTTACCCAAGTTACGACCCAAGTCAAAGCATCTTACCTCGTATAGTAGAGGTGAACAAAACAGCTCCTTCCTCTTTTTATACGTACCAAACTGCGTTTCAAGGACTCGGATTCGGCACCTCCAATGACACCTTAAAAAGTGGTCCGAACTTGGCGCTCGACCCCAATAACAGTAGTCGGGGCACCTACTTTTTTATAACTGAAGTCTTTGGAGATCCAGATATTGCCTTTATTGAAAAAAATGGCAGCACTTGGGGTGCGCCAGCACGCGTGAACAACGATGCACAAGGGAATGGCGCCATTCAAGATTTGATTTGGGCCGACTACGACACCGACGGCGACCTTGCCGTTTGCTGGCGCGACCGCCGCAATGGCACCCTAGGAACTTACAGTAGCGCCAGCCAAATCTTTTGCCGTATTCAAAGCAACCAGGCGTGGGGAGCAGAATTTACTATTAGCCCAATAGTTGCGCACGATTCCATCTTACTTGAAAATGGCAATGACTTCTTGAATGTTCAATTTCAAAACAACCAACTTTATACACTTTGGGGCGACGTCCGCAGTGGCAGTTTGAAGATCTACCTCAATCGCTACAATCAAAACGACAGCAGCAATTTTGTGCAGCAAATCCCTACGTCATTGCCTATTTACCCCAACCCTAGCGCAGGAATTTTTGAAGTGCCAACGGTTTGTTATGGGCAAGTATTTGAAGTGAGCAACCAAGATGGTAAAGTAGTTTTAAAGGGCAACCTTGAACACCAACTAGACCTCAGCTCTTTTCCTGCAGGAACATACTTCTTATCGGTAGGTCGTCAACAATTTAAATTGCT
>CANHSA010000157.1 GCA_947463345.1 Flavobacteriales bacterium | reverse complement strand
GAATGCCATCAAATTGATACAATTGTGGAAGCTGCGATTTCCAACCTAATTGTTCGTTGACTTGGTCTGGCCAGGGCATGCCGAAGGTTTTGATGCCTTTTTGCCACTCGTTTTTGTCTTCGTCTAGCGACACACTAAAAATGGTAAAGCCCTTGTTTTTATATTTGTTGTAAGCGGCAATGACATTTGGCATTTCGCTCTTGCAAGGTGCACACCACGACGCCCAGAAATCGATCAGGACGTATTTTCCTTTGAGTGAACTCAAAGAACGCGTTTTGCCAGTTGGGTCGGGGAGTGTAATTTCTGGAGCAGCCATGCTACCGTTGGTCATTTGGGTATAAGCAAAAAACGCGTCTTCAATTTGCGCATATTGTGCTTGCATGTTTTCACTTGGTTTTTGCCCTGCATAATACTTGGCATAGGCCTGACTCAGTTTTTCTAAAGTTTGAAGGTGCGCGGCATTCCAATCTTCGAAGCCAGTTGTGGGTAGCAAATTCATGCTGAGTAGAATATTCAAGGGGCTGCTCAGGTCTTGCAATATGGCAGCTGAACAGAAATTTTCATAGGTAGCTTTTGCATTTTGATAGCCCGCATTGATTTGGTCTTGCGTCAAACCTTGGGCGTTTTGTTGCAGGGTTTGTTGGGTCGTTTCAAAAATGGTGGTGGCCTTCATGAGTTTGGCGAAGGTAGGTGCCCAGCTCACGCCTTTGATGCCGGGTTGAGAACTGAAATTTTGAAGCGTGCAATTCAAAGAAAGTTCGTCTTTGGGTTGCAACGGAAGCCAAAGCGTACTGCCGTTTAAATCGGAGATGCGCAAGTTGTAAATGCCTAAACCTGGAACATTAGCAGGCAACTCAAAACTGCCATCTTCGGCAATTTCGGTTTGAGCGACTGAAATGACACCCCGATCGCTTGGGGCTTCTAAAAACAGCTGCAAGCCACCAGCGCCGGTAATTTGACCACTAATGAAAAGATTTTCTTCGAGTCCGTTTTTTTCGAGCTCGCTGCGCGATACCCACCAAATGGCGCCGAGTATGACCAGCAATACGGCTGCAATTAAACCAATTTGTCGGCGGGACCAAGCTTGCTTTTTCATTAGGCTTCTAGTTTTTGACGCAAAATAGCATTGGAGGCCTTTGGGTCGGCTTTGCCACCAGAAACTTTCATGAGTTGCCCCATAAAGAAGCCAATGAGTTGTTTTTCGCCGCTGCGGTAGCGTTCTACCTCAGCAGAATTTTGTTCGATGACCTGAGCGATGAATGATTCAATAACCGAACTGTCCGAACTTTGGATCAGGTTGAGCCTTTCTGCAATTTCTAGCGGCGTTTCTGTACTAACAAAAAGCGCAGGAAACAACCTTTGGGCTGCGATGGAATTCGAGATTTTGCCTTGATCGATCAATTCAATTAGGGCTGCAATGCGCTCTGCTCCGATAGGGAAGCTCGAGATGTCAACACCTTGCTCGTTGAGGTAAGATTTGATGTCTCCCATGAGCCAATTAGCTGCTGCTTTGTAGTTTTTGGTAAAACCAATGAGGGCTTCGTAGTATAGTGCGAGTCCTTTTTGATCGGTGATGTTGTAGGCATCGTAATCGCTGAGGCCATAGGTTTGGGTGTAGCGTTCAAAAAGTGCGTGCGGAAGCGCAGGCATGTCCTTGGAAATGGCTGCGATTTGTGCTGTAGTGACTGTAATTGGTGGGAGGTCGGGTTCAGGGAAATAACGGTAATCGTTGGCCGCCTCTTTGGTACGCATGGAAATAGTGCTGCCTTTTAACGCATCAAAAGCACGTGTTTCTTGCGTCAGTGCTTCACCGCTTTCTAACGCTTCAATTTGGCGTGTGATTTCAAATTCAATGGCGCGTTGCACATTGCGAATAGAGTTCATGTTCTTGACCTCTACCTTGGTGCCGAAATCTTTGGCTCCGACAAGGCGTACCGAAACGTTGGCGTCGCAGCGCATGGATCCTTCTTCCATGTTTCCATCGCAGATATCGAGGTAGCGCAGTAGCTTTCGCACTTCTGTGAGGTAATTGTAGGCTTCTGAAGAAGAGCGGAGGTCGGGTTCTGATACAATTTCTAGAAGTGGGGTGCCAGCGCGGTTGAGGTCGACGAGCGTGTCGTAGACATCGACGTCGTGAATGCTTTTACCGGCATCTTCTTCCATGTGAATGCGCGTAATGCCTATCGACTTCTGAGTGCCATCTTCGGTGCGAATCAGGATGTACCCACCAGTGCAAATAGGGGTGGTATCTTGGGTAATTTGGTAACCTTTTGGAAGGTCGGGGTAGAAGTAGTTTTTGCGTGCAAAGTGCTGTTGAGGCGCAATGTTACAGCCGCAGGCAAGCCCGAGTCGAATGGCAAAATCTATGGTTTTGCGGTTCATGACGGGTAGGGTGCCAGGATGCCCGAGTGTGATTACACTTATGTTGGTATTGGGTGCAGAACCATAGGAATTGAGATCCGATGAATAGGCTTTGGTATTCGTCAGTAATTGTGCATGGACTTCTAGTCCGATGACGACCTCATAGCGATCTCTTAGCGTTTGTTCCATTTGTGGATAAGTTTAGATGCTTGAAATGAGTTCTTTCATGATTTGCGTCATTTTTGGCTCTTGACGACTAGCCACTTCAATGACGTCTTGTACACTCACTTTTTTGATTTTTCCGGGAACACCTAAGTCGGTAATGATAGAGATGGCAAAACACGGGATGCTCATGTGGCGCGCCACAATGACCTCTGGCACAGTAGACATGCCTACTGCGTCAGCACCAATGGTGCGCACATATTTGTATTCGGAGGGTGTTTCGAGGGTTGGGCCAGTGAGGCCAGCATAACAACCGACTGCAACGCGAATACCAAGCTCTTTGGCAATGGCACAAGCTTTATCGATCATTTCTTGGTCATAAGGATCGCTCATGTCTGGGAAGCGCGGGCCGAGTTCGTCGATGTTTTTGCCGATGAGCGGGTTGCCAGGGAAAAGATTGATGTGGTCGTTCATGACCATAATTTCACCAACTTCAAAATCTGGATTGACACCACCAGAGGCGTTACTTACAAAAAGGCGTTCAATGCCTAGGAGTTTCATGACGCGAACCGGAAAAGTGACTTGTTGTAAAGAGTAGCCTTCGTAATAATGAAAACGCCCTTGCATGGCGACCACATTTTTGCCGCCAATTCGGCCAAAAATAAGTTTGCCTGAATGGCTTTCTACTGTAGACACAGGGAAGTGTGGGATGTCTTGGTAGTTGATTTCGTCGATGATTTCAATTTCTTTCACTAAACCTCCGAGGCCTGTTCCTAAAATGATCCCAATTGATGGTTGAACGTTTGTTTTGCTTTGGATGTAGGCGGTACTTTCTTTAATTTGAGACAACATAAGCGCTGATAAATTGATTAAATGCAGTTTGATCCGACCATTCGAGCTCAAAAGTCAGTAAATACCAAGGGTATTTTTGGAGGTCTTTTGGGCTCAACAAAGACTGAATTTTGACCCAGTCTTTGGCGGTAGTAACAATTGCGGTGTTTGCTGTTGCAAAGGTATCAAAAAAATGATGAATTTCTTCCAAGTTAGCAGCCGTATAGACGTGATGATCCGAATAGGATTTATGCCTAATTCGAATGTCTGACGCAAAAGCTTCGTTCAGTTGCTCTGGCAGTGCGATGCCGCTCACCATTAAAACTTCCCGAACCTCATCAATGAATTTACCTAATGGTTGAAGTGCTCGATAGGTGTAGCGCGAGAAAAACACCGGAATTTGCCACTTCTGAAATGTTTTGGCATATTGCTCAGCGTCGAAAGTGTCAAATTTTGGACATTTCGTAATGACCACTGCATCGGCTCTGCAGAGCCCACTCATGGGTTCGCGTAGCCTGCCTGCGGGCAGCAGAAAATCCTGGTGCATGGGCTGGTTGTAAACCGAAAGCACAATATTAAGTCCGGCTTTGACATGTCGGTGTTGAAAGGCATCGTCTAGTAAGATGAGAGAGTCAGGTTTTTGCGACCTCAGCTGCTGTATGCCAAATGCGCGTTTTTCGCAAACTGCAAACTGCGCTTTGTTTTGATAAAGCTCATAAAGCATTTTGGATTCGTCACCAACTTGGGATGCAGTAGAAGTTTTAGTGAGTTCAAGGTATCCAGATGTGTTTCTACCATAGCCTCGACTTAAAACTTGTATAGGTAAAAGATCACTAAGTAGTTCGATGAGGTAAGCAACGTGCGGCGATTTACCTGTTCCGCCAACCGCGAGGTTACCCACGCAAATTGATTTGCCAGCGATAGGTTGGGTTTTGAAGAGTTGTAGGTCAAAACAGCGGTTGCGCAACCATATGACTGCCCCGTAGAGGAGCGCAAGCGGGTAGAGCGCTAACCGG
>CANHSA010000156.1 GCA_947463345.1 Flavobacteriales bacterium | reverse complement strand
ATTAAATGTATTTGAACAAGTCTTAGATTTGGGTAAAACATCTATTGTACAAGCTGCATGGGAGCGCGGGCAAGAGGTGCATGTGCACGGGTGGGTTTACGCTATCCACGATGGCATGATCCGTGATTTAAAAGTTACGCTCAAGGACAATGCGACACTTTGCGACGTTTATAAGCTCGATTTATAAGAAACAAGCTATTCCCAGATTGCCCCGACTTATATTTGCGTAATTTCGCACTATGGAATTACTCATTATCATTCTTTTAGTACTGATCAATGGCGTCTTCTCAATGTCAGAAATGGCGTTGGTGAGCTCCAAAAAATACAAGCTTGAAAAAGCCAGTAAAAGAGGAAACAAAAAAGCACGCAAGGCGCTCGAACTTTCGGAACACCCCACACGGTTTCTTTCCACCGTTCAAATTGGCATCACACTCATCGGTATTTTACTAGGGGTTTATTCCGGTGAAAACCTAACCAACGATTTCATTTCAATTCTTGAACGAAGCACCTTACTTAAGCCATATAGTCAAGAACTTGCAACAGGTATTATTGTTGTACTCATCACCTTCTTCTCTATCGTTTTAGGCGAGCTTGTTCCGAAACGAATAGGCATGGCCTTTCCTGAGAAAATCATCACATTTATGGCTGCCCCGATGCAAGTTTTAGCCTTGCTCACCGGGCCATTCGTTTGGTTGCTCACTGCTTCCAATAACTTAATTGTACGTGTATTAGGCCTCAACGACTCCACTGATCAGGCTGTTTCAGAGGAAGAAATCAAATCGATATTAAAAGAAAGTGCCCAAGGGGGTGAAATCCAAGACATCGAACACTCCATTGTAGAACGCGTTTTTGAATTAGGTGACCGCAAAGTCAAATCTTTAATGACCCACCGCAGCGAGGTCGTCTTTTTCAAGGAGGAAGAATCTTGGCAAGAAATCCGTCAGAAAATTGATGAGGAAAAACATTCCGCTTATCCGGTTTCGACCAGCAACGACATCGACGATATTACGGGTATTATCTTACTCAAGGACTTATTTGGCGGCCACACCGAACAAGATTTCAAGGTGGTCAATTACATCAAAGAGCCTATTTACTTCAATGAAAATACAAGTGCGTATCAAGTATTGGAGTCTTTTAAAAACGAAGGCAATCACTACGGGATTGTCGTTGACGAATACGGTTCGGTTCAAGGAATCATTACCATGGACGATATGCTTGACGCTCTCGTTGGCGAATCCACGGAGCACTACCAAGACGAATACAAAATTGTACAAAGAACCGACGACTCTTGGTTGGTGGATGGTCAGTATTCCATTTTTGATTTTGAGAAGTATTTCGATGTGCTGGTTACGGACGAACAGAATACCTATGCCACCGTGGCGGGCTTGTTTATTTCACATAAAAACGAAATTCCAGAAGTAGGCGACACGCTAATTGTTGATCAATTGCAACTAGAGGTTGTCGATAAAGACGGCCCTCGAATTGATAAGTTATTGGTGACTTTACTAGAGAAGTAAGTAGTGGTCTCGCCAGGAATCGAACCTGGATCAAACGTTTAGGAAACGCTTATTCTATCCGTTGAACTACGAGACCAATTGTTGTATTTCTTGCCAAACTTTTATGGCGGCGTGGTCCCAATTGAAGGCTAAAACACGTTGCTTACCGGCTTCTATTAATTGGGTTTGCAAAGCTACGTCATTTTTCAATTGTTCCATTGCTTTGGCGATCGCTTCCACATCAAAAGGATCCACATACAGCGCGGCATCGGCGGCAATTTCAGGTAAACAACTTTTATCTCCTGCAATAATTGGTGTTTGTGTGGCCATTGCTTCAGCTAGCGGCATGCCAAATCCTTCAAAATAGGGCACATAAACAAATGCGGAGGCAGCTGCCATTATTGCAGCAAGTGACTCAGTTTGGATATGTCCTTTGAAATGGATGCGTTTGGCCAGTACCGATTCAATTTCAAAGGTTTGGTCTTTCCACATTGCCGCTCCTACAATAACAAGTTGATACGTGGCTTCTGTTTGTGCATACAATTGAAATGCTTGCAGCAAACGATGTATGTTTTTTCGGGGGTGCAGCGACCCAACAAAAAGGAAGTAGGGCTCTTTGAAACCTAATTGCTGCCGGACATTTTCTTTTTCTTGAAAGCTAAGAGGTTGGTATTTGGTATTGACCCCATTGTAGATGACACTGATCTTTTCTGTAGGAATTTGATAACTAGAGATGATGTCTTGTTTGGTGGTTTCAGATACCGTGACAATTTGATCGGCAGCTTTGGCAAAACGAGGGAAGTACTTTTTGTAGTACCAGGCTACCCATTTGGGGAGGTCTTGCGGAAAGTGTTCAAAATTGAGGTCGTGGATGGTGGCAAGTACTGGTGTTTTGATGCCGAGAGGAAACATACCGTCGGGTGACCAAAAAACATCGAGTTGGTCTTTTTGAATAGCTCGTTTTAAGCGCCACTGAAACCAAATAACATATAAAAATGGATGTCTGGTAGGTGGAAATATAGTTTTGCAAATGACATTTGTTCCAAAACTAAATTGAGGATCTACTGGGCGGTCAAAGTAGCAAATAAAGGTGTGTTCGGGGTGGGCAATGGTGAGTCGCTTTACAATTTCTAGCGTGTAATTACCAAAGCCTTCCATTTTTTGGCCAAGTAAGGATCTGGTATTGATGCCAATGCGCATACTAGAATTCGAGGATATAATTGGTTCGTTTTTCTTGAGCAATTGTGGTAGCTGGTCCGTGCCCACAATAAACGACTGTTTGCTCTGGAAATTTGAACATGACTTCAAAAATACTTTTTTTCAGGGTTTCGAGTTCTCCGCCCGGTAAATCAACGCGTCCAAAACTTCCTTTGAATAAGACATCACCGTTGATGACAAAACCGCTGTTGTGATAGAAAACAACATGGCCAGGCGCATGGCCAGGGGTATGGTAAACTTTGAACGCGAGCTTTCCAAACTGCAACTCTTGTTGGTCTGTGAGTTGGTGAGTTGGCACCTCTGTTTCTTTATAATTTTCAAAACCATAGACATGTGCGTAGCTCTTGACGGACGTCCAGGTGGAGTGATCTGAAGCATGAAGATAGGCTGGTGCTGCAAAAGCTTGCTGACAATAGGAAGCACCTAAGATATGGTCAATATGCGCATGCGTAAACAGAATTGCTTTTACCTCAAGGCCATTGGTATTGATATATTCGAAGAGTTGAGCTTCTTCTTGTTTGGTATAGCAACCTGGGTCAAAAATAACGGCATCATGGCCATCGGAAACTACAAAAGTGTTTTCTTGAAAAGCATTAAAAGCAAAAGCTTGTATTTGTATGGACATGCTTCAAAGTTACGGCAAATCTGCTTTAGCGCAGCAAATTGACGTGGCCAGTCAGGACTTCTTTTCGATTGAGGTAATCGGTGTATTTGATTTTCCAGGTGTAGGTGCCGTCTTGGCAAGGACGATAGTTATAGGTGCCGTCCCAGTAGTCTTTGAGGTCGGTGAATTGGTAGATGAGTTCTCCCCAGCGATTATAGATACTGACTTCTACCTCTAAGAAATTGCCACCAACAACCCTGAAATACTGATTAAACATATCGCCATCGGGCGTAAATGTGTTTGGTACATAAAAGAAGGGGTCAAAGAAGATATTGACTTGACTTTGGGCTGTGCAACCATTCTGATCGGTAAAAAAGATGGAATAGATGGCATTTTGATAGGGGCTCACCTCCGTTGACTGACAAGTGGGGCAAGAGACTTCATCTTGTGGCGTCCATAAAAACGCTCCCGGCCCTGATGGGTCGGCTGTAAGCTGAATGATGTCGCCCTGAATCGCATAAATATCTGGGCCGGCATTCACAAAAGCAGGCTGAAACAAATTGACTTGTACATAAGCACTATCTTGACAACCTTGTGCATCTGTACCAATGACCATGTAAGTTGTATTGTATGGAGGCAGTACGGATACCTGAGCACCATTTGCACTTGAGCCATTAGCGCTTGGGCTCCATTCGTAATAAAGCGCGCCACTAGCCCACAAGTTGGCTGGGCGTCCTGGACAAACAATAGTGTCGTTGCCAGCCCAAATTTGTGCGGTAAGGATGGATACCCAAACAGAATCGGTTTCAGTACCACAACTATTGGTAACATCTACAAAATAGTACTGACCAACAAGCGGATTGATTTGAACTGTGGGGTTGTTTGCTCCAATTAAGTTATTGCTCGGATACCAAAAGTAGCTCGTGCCTCCAGATGCAGTGAGTGGCATGGAGGTTCCGTAGCAGAGCGAAACGCTGTCAATGAGCTGAGGAGCAGGTGGATTATTGAAAACAATAATGTTGATGGAGTCTTGAGCTGTACAACCATTGGTTGAAGTTGCGGTTGCAGTATAGGTAATGTT
>CANHSA010000155.1 GCA_947463345.1 Flavobacteriales bacterium | reverse complement strand
TACAAAACAATATAGGAGTCGATCAATTGAGAAAGTAACGTGCTTCCAGTACTGCGCAACCAAATGAATTTATTGCCCGTTTTTTGCTTGATTTTATCAAAAAGATACGCATCGAGGAGCTGTGAAACCATGAATGCTGTAATGCTACCCACAATTACGGCTTGTGCTTGCCCAAAAACCAAATTATAGGCTTGGTTTGTCGCCAATTTAGAGCCTTTGATTTCATAGGCTGGAATAGACATTGATAAGCCGACAATCAGAAAACAATAAGCAATTAAACCTGCGGTAATCCAGGAAAGCCTCCGCACTGCTTTTTGGCCGTAAAACTCGTTGAGGAGGTCGGTGAGTAAGAAAACAACCGGCCACGGCAAAATACCAATAATAGTAACGAAAGGCCCTACCTTCTTTCCAAAGAAAAATCCTTCCAAAGGAATTTGAATGAGTTTGTTGCTGATGAGTTCAGCAGTTACGGCATTGGTGACAAACAAGCCTGCAAGAGCTATAAAAAGCCATTGTCTGCGCTCGTTGAGTTTTTGCTGCTCCATGCTGCTAAAATAAGCAATTAGGGCGTGCCGTAATCTAGTCGCTTGGTTTTAATGTAGCGCTGGATGTAGTATTGGGAGGTCTTGAAGTTGTCGATACGCACACCTGTATTGGCCGAATGAATGAATTTAATGGCTTCTGGCGTTACTTCTACGACCAAAGCAACGTGGCCTACGCTTGAGGAATTGACATTGCTTCCTTTGAAAAACATGAGGTCGCCGGGGCGGATTTCCGACAACATAACGGTGGTGCCGAGTTCTGCCAAACCATAACTCGTGCGGACTAAATCGAAACCGAAACTTCCGAAGATGTAATTGATGAAGCCAGAGCAGTCAAAACCTGATGGTGTGGTGCCGCCGTAGCGATAAGGCACTCCTAAAAAACGCTTGGCGTAATTGATAATGGCGTCTACTTGCGGATCATTGGGCAAAGGCGCTTGGGTTTGCACCTGGGTATTGGGAGGCTGGGCCAACAACCCTTGAGCGAAGACCAAAAAGAGAAAGAAGAAAAATATGTCTTTTATTTTCATTTTCTGAAAGCCATTGCAAAAATAATAATTATTTTCGAATCTTCATTCAAGTAGACAGATGCCCTCAATTGAAAATCAACCACTTAGCAAACTTTATTACAGCATCGGCGAAGTAGCGAGCATGCTTCAGGTAAACGCCTCACTCTTAAGATTTTGGGAGAAGGAATTTAACCTAACAGTTTCAAAAAAGAACAAAAAGGGCAATCGCTTATTTTCGGTCAAAGAAATCGAACAAATCCAACGTATTTACCAGTTTGTCAAGGTAGAAGGCTATACGCTCGATGGCGCCAAAAAAGCCCTCAAACTAAAATCAACCACCCCTCTTGCCGAGCCTGTTCAAATCGTTCAAACCGCAGCTCCAACCAATCCAAACTACGCTGATATCATCAGCAAATTGGAAGGCATCAAAGCCAAATTACTGAACTTGCCTGTACAAAAAGAGTCAGCACAAAAAATGGCAATACCTACCCTTGAAAAAGAACCAACACCAGCTCCGATTGAGCCACCCAAAAAACGAAACGTCGAGAAGCCAAAACCAGCTTCAGACATGCCAACACTATTTGATTTTTGAGTCAAAAAACATAGCCTATTGAAAGTTTGGGTACCACATTTTGACGCCAATTTTTTGGGGCGTAATAGCCAAATGTCCTGAAAACACCAATTCCAAAGCTGGATGCACCACTTACCCAAAGACCATTGAACAAAATACCCGCTTCATGATACCCCTTGTCCATGGTCATAAAACTGAGATTGTGAAGACTCTTTTCTGACATCGTTCCCCAACCAAAAGCATAATGAAAACCTAATTGTGGTTCATTCCAGGTAGCTTTTGTACGCCAAGCATTTTGTGTGTAGCGCATAAATAATTGTACTTGAGTTTGATGGTAAAACGCAGTGCTAATCAGCGTTTCAAACGTATTGGCCACACTCACATTTATGCCATTATTATCACTAGCTTGACTCGCCGAAACAACGTGCTGAAATAAGAGTGGTGTCGAGCGGTCGGTATGCGAAAAACGTGCATTCCAGTTCAAAACCCCTCGCCCCGGAACCGTAAGTATTTGAAAAGCATTGAATTGGAACCGATTGAAGGCAGTAGGATTACTTGACCAACCAAGCAGCGGCCAAGCGTGTTCAAATTGAACTTGTATTTTAGGATAAGCACTTGGCTTTGGCAATAATACATTGCCAAAATATGCTGATTTTTCTCTGAAAGCCCAACTGAAGGTCAAGCGACTCATGAGTACTTGTGACGCAGATTGCCCTTCATATAAATAGCCATCAGTATATTGATTGCGCTGCAAGCTTGTCTCTAATTCAAAATGTTGATTTGCCTTGAATTGCCCTGAAAATTGTAGCCCGAGCTTTTCTTGATAAGCCATATTCGAAGCATACAAATACCGCGTGGCATCTTGCTTGAAGAGCAAATTGGTTTGATAGAGCACCGGAGCCCCTACTTCAACAAGATCCAAACTTCTTGCTGCCCTAAACCTGAACTGATGTACAGAAGGGATAAACAGATTTAGATAAGTGTCGTATTTGAAGCGCTGGTCGTTTAAGCCATAACCTCCACTCGCACCGAAATTAAAGAACTTAGACAGCTTTTGAGAACTCTCTATTCCCAACCCGTAGCGAACGCGTTCAAATGCATTGTATTTAAGGAATTTAGTAGCATCCAATTGCGCATAACCCAATTGAATTTTTCCTGTAGCGAGCACTTTTGCTAATTTCAGTTTTTGATCAAAATGATATTCCTTAGACAGTGAATCAATTTGTATGTAGGTCATCTTTTCCCGTTCGCTTAAAGGCGCAATGCGTACGCTGTCCCAGGCTGAAGCGGATAGCTTATTTGCTGCATTTGGAAGCGTCTCTACTGCAATTTGCTGAAACTTTACTTTGTCGAGTTCGGGAGGGTCAAAACGCACTTCTTTTACCACATTGATGCCTTTACCGACAATTACCGCTGGCAAGGAATCGAAACTCAATGAAATAAACGGCAGGTAAATATCTGTGCTCAACTGCTTGGGAAACCATGTTTTTGAAGCGATTAATTGGTATTCCTGTACAATTGCGACTTTATTTGAATTGGGAGGAGGATTAAAAGGTGCAGCTTGTACTTTTTCAATGGCAAAACCATTGGTGTTGATGTATAAATACCCTGTTAGACCGTTGAAATCAGCACCTTTTTTAGGCTTGAAAAAAATGGTAAAGGTGGTGTCTAAACCTGTAATTGTGGTATCCTTTAAAGAAAAAAAGTAGCGGTTGAGCGAGCCAGGAGCCAACGGGCTCAAATACTTCAGACCAAGTATTTCAAGCTGAATTTCATAAAAATGAAAAGACTGCAAGCTCTGGGCAATACTCGACAAAGCTGGATCTGTAAAACCTGAAACACGATAAGCCTCGATGATTTCTTTCTCCCGGTATGGCGGTTCAAAATAATGACTAGACTTTGTTTCAGAAATAAAAAATGCTTGTTGATCAACGAATTTCTTGAACTCATAACTCGAGGTGTCCGAAGGGGCAATGATGGTATCGGCCATTTTGCGGCGTGTAGCGTCGTCGAGGTCGAAAACAAACTTGCTATATTGATCGGCAATAAAACCACCATGAGCCTGAGGATGGTTGGCTTTTCGGTTTTGAATGGCCTGCTCCATGATGCGCAGTGTAGGATTGATGCCGGGAACCACTACAATATCTTGCGTTTCTTGCGTTTTGGAGCGCAAGTAGATCTGCGAAGAAACTAGAGCGGAAAGTACAATTATGGAATCTTGATAGCCGAGTGCCCGAATGCGGATGCTTTGATTGGTATTTGAGAGCTCAAAATAGCCATTGATATCGGTCAGAAAAGGAGCTGAAAGATCCGGATAAACTTTTGCAAAAGCGATGCCTTCGTGCAGATTGCTATCGAGCACTTGAAAACGCTGAGCCAAAGTATTCAGGCTAAAAAAAAGAAAAACAAAAAGCAATTTTTGTAACATCGGGTTCTCACTTGGCAATTTTCATACCAAAAATAAAGCATTACAGCTGATCTGATGAGCTTACAAACCTAGAACTTGTTCTATATATTTAGGCGCCTCCAACATCCTTGAACCATACCAAGAACATATTTCACCATCGATAAGCACAATTTTAGAATTCGGGAAAAGCACCTGTACTTCCTCTAAATGTTTGGCTTCAAAAGGAAAAGGTTCGGAACTCAAGAAAATGTAATCTGGGGAGAAATCTGGTTTACTGGAAAGCTTAGCCTTGTTGGCGAGTACTTGATCTAAATCAGGATAGCGCTCGATTTCACAAAAGTTAACCAAGCCAAAATGGGTCAATAAAGCATGAATGTAAGTTTGCGGCCC
>CANHSA010000154.1 GCA_947463345.1 Flavobacteriales bacterium | reverse complement strand
CAGAATGTGGTCATGGATATGTTCGACGGTAAAATAGTTTTTAGAAAACCAATACATGCTCATGAAGAGCAAATGGTAACGGAACCTCAGTAATTAAATGCGGAACTTTTTAAAGAAGGCGTCCCAATTCCAGACAAAGTTGGTCATGACTTCATCCATGCGCTTTAAGAAAAGGGGGTTGGGCGCCTGCATCCGCTTGAAGTAGTCGTCTTGGAATTCGTACAAACCATATTTGTGAAACACCGCTTTAGACATCCCGTAAATCCAGTTTTTGGACGGATGATTCACGCGCATGATGAAGCTCTGGTATTCGCGGATCATGTTTTGGAAGTCGCCAACGCTCATCTCGTAGATGCGCGCCAATTTTTCAAAAATCAATTGCTCCACTCTTGAAGCCTGATCTGGTTCAAAAGTACTTTCTAGAAACGATAAATTGCCAACAATAACGATGAGTCCAAATTGGCCTGAATCTGAGGTGGAGATATTGGGTCTGGTGACAAAAGCGCTGTCTTCGTTGATCATCTCGGCAACTTCGGCAAAGCCGTTGTCAACGCTATCAAAAATACCATTGATAAATACGTTGGCAACTTGGTTGTCGGATAATTTTTTCTTGGTGAAGGAGCTAAACATTTCGATTTGGAATTTGCTTCATTACAAATTTAACATTCGGTTCATCTGTTCCAACTCCACATAAAAGTGCTTTATCAACGGAGTTTTCAACAAAATTAAACCTAAAATAGCTGTAATTTTGCAGCAAAAATTAATTATGAAAGCAATCATTTCCACCAACAAAGGTGACATGCACGTGCAATTTTTTGCCGAAGATGCGCCAAACACTGTAGCGAATTTTGTCAAATTGGCTAAAGAAGGTTATTACAGTGGCCTTCAATGGCACCGTGTGATTCCTAATTTTGTAATCCAAGGCGGTTGTCCGAACACGCGTGAAGGCGCAAACGGAATGCCAGGAACAGGTGGCCCAGGCTACTCCATTGACTGTGAACTCACGGGTGGCAATCAGCACCACGACCGCGGTGTGTTGTCTATGGCGCACGCCGGACGCAACACTGGAGGGTCACAGTTTTTTGTATGCCATTCACGCACGCAAACTTCGCACCTAGACGGCGTTCATACGGTATTCGGTAAAGTTGTTGAAGGCTTAGAGGTCATAGATGCAATCCGCGAAGGCGACAGCATTGACCGCATTGAAATTATCGATGAAGCTTAATATGGAGTGCTACAAGAGCAGAAAGCTTAGGCTTTCTGCTCCTTGGCAAAGGCGATGATCAGCTCGGCGAGTTCTTCACCGATGCGATCTTGAGCTTCTAAAGTGGCTGCACCAATGTGTGGGGTGCATGCAATGCGCGGATGCGCAATTAGTGCTTTTAATGGGTTTGGTTCATTTTCATAAACATCTAGCGCTGCCGCAGCAACGGTTCCGTTTTCCAACGCCTCGAGCAAAGCATTTTCTTCAATAACGCCACCACGTGCTGTATTGACCAAACGAACGCCTTTTTTCATGCGCTTGAATTCTGCTGTGCCTATGACAGCTGCGCCATCGGCTTGCTTAGGAACATGGATAGAAATGTAGTCGAGTTGGTCAAGGACTTCTAAAAGACTGTCTACAACTTTTACGGGTACTTCTAAAGTTTGGCCAGCAATTTTAAGTGTAATTGGCTGAATGCGTGCTTTGCGTTCAATAGCAATTACTTTCATGCCGACTCCCAAAGCGTAGGCTGCTAAGCATTGGCCGATGCGTCCAAAGCCGATGATACCTATTGTTTTACCTCTGAGTTCAACACCTTTGGCATAATTCTTTTTGAGCGTAGAGAAATCGCCGGTTTCGATGTTTTTAAAGGAGTCGTTTAAAAAGCGGGAGATAGAGAAAAGTTGCCCCATCACGAGTTCAGCAACAGATTGAGACGAAGAAGCGGGCGTATTGATCACGGTGAGGCCTTTGTCTCGGGCGTAGCTCACGTCGATGTTGTCCATGCCTACACCACCGCGCCCGATGAGTTTTAGACCCGGGCAAGCATCGATGACAACTTTTCGCACTGTGGTTGCGCTGCGCACGAGTACGGCGTCAAAACCTTCTTGGTTAATGGTATTTGCGAGCGCTTCTTGCGCAACTTTTGTGGTACTTACTTCATGGCCGCCTGCTTCAAGAAGCGCTTTACCTAAATCTGAAATGCCGTCGTTTGCTAAAATTTTCATATCAACCTTTTCTATTGAACTCGTTCATGACATCGACAAGTACTTGCACGCTTTCGAGTGGGAGCGCATTGTACATAGAAGCGCGGTAGCCGCCAACAGAACGGTGTCCGGGCAAACCAACAATGCCTGCTGCTTTCCACATAGTGTCAAATTCAGCGCTTCTGGCTTCGTCGGTGAGCAAGAAGGTGACGTTCATTTGTGAGCGGTCTTCGCTTGCAACAGCTCCTTTAAAGGAAGGATTGTTGTCGATTTCTGAATACAAAAGGTTTGCCTTTGCTTCGTTGAGTACTTGTTGAGCAGGTACGCCACCATTGGCCAATAAATGGCGCAGATTGAGCATAGCGACATACACACTAAATACCGGAGGCGTGTTGAGCATGGATTCTTTCTCAACTTGTTGTTTGAGGTCGAGGTAGGTGGGCATGAACTGCGCACTGCTTTTGCCTAAAACTTCATCTTTAACGATGTAAAGTGTGGCGCCGGCTGGCCCGAGGTTCTTTTGTGCACCTGCATAGATAAGGTCGAAATCGGCAACGTTGATTGTTTTGGAAAAAATATCTGAAGACATATCGCAAACCAAAGGCAATTGGGTTTGAGGAAAGTCTTTGAATTGTGTTCCGTAGATGGTGTTGTTGCTGGTGAAATGGATGTAGTCAACGTCGGTTGGTACTGTAAAGTTTTTAGGAATATAGGTGAAGTTTTGATCTTCAGAAGAGGCGAATACATTGACATCCAGACCTACTTTTTTGGCTTCTTTAATGGCACCACTTGCCCAAGTTCCGGTATTGATATAGCCTGCGCGTTTGTGTTCGCGTTGCATGTTGAGGGCAGCAATTGTAAAGCCGAGCGTGGCGCCACCTTGTAAAAAAGCAACAGAATAGCCTGCTGGTACATTCAAGGCTTTTTTGACTAAATCCATGGCTTCGTCCATGACGGCCACAAAATCTTTGTGACGGTGTGAGACCTCAAGAATAGATAAACCGTTAAAGTCAAGAACAGCTGCTGCTGCTTCTTTAAAGACGTCTTGTGGCAAAATACAAGGGCCCGCGCCAAAATTGTGTTTCATAATTGTTGATTAATGTTTGCTAATGCGTTGCAAAGTTGCAAAAAAAAAGAGCTGCGAAAGCAGCTCTTTGGATCATTCAGATTTTTTTGTGGTTGTTTTTTTGGCGGCCGGTTTTTTAGTGGCCGTGGCAGCCTTTGCTTTAGGTTCAGCCTTCACTGGCTTCTCTTTCTTTTCTTTTTTTACGACAACAATTGGTGCGTCCTCTTTGCGTTTGCGGGTCTTGCCATAAGAACCCATTGCGCGTTTTCCTTTTGTTGATTTTTTGTCTCCTTTTCCCATAAGTGTTTGTTTATGATACGTGTACACTCAAAGTTATCAAACTTTTTTAAATTCCGCTCGAAATTTTTGAGCAAGTTGAGGTCCACCGTTCAGAATCCGCTCACACCAAGAAATTTTAAGTTCAGTTTGCCTTTCTGGGCTCAATAACCAGTCTATAGAACTGGCTTCTAAACGCGTTCTCAAGGCACTCAGAACAAGCGCGGCTGATACCGATAAATTGAAACTTTCGGTAAAACCATGCATCGGAATATGCAAAAAGGCGTCTGCATTGGCACTGAGTTCTTCTGAAATACCATGCTTTTCGGCGCCAAAAAAAAGCGCTATAGGCTGCGTTAGGTCGATATTTTGTGGTGTACTCGCTTTGATGTGCGGACTCGTGGCTACAATTTGGTAACCTTTTTGACGCAGGTGTGCAATGCTATCTAAAACTGGTTCGGGTTCTTGCTGGTGTTGCATGACATCTAGCCAGCGGGCAGCACCGAGTGCGATATCGCGTTGGAATTGGTAATTGTTGTTTTTCTCGATGAGGTGCAATTCTTGGAAGCCCAGGCAATCCATGGTGCGCATGATGGCCGATGCATTGTGGTCTTGCTGGATATTTTCTAAACCTACTACAATATGTTTGCTGCGCTGAGGGGCGATGCGCTCAAACATATTTACTTTGTTGGGGGTGATGATCTTGTAGAATTCTTGTAATACGTATGCGTCTTCAGTCATGCATTAAATTAGTTTGTGCATCAAAAAATGTTGGATTTCGCCAAAGAGTAGGTGGGAGGGTGCATCGAGTTGGTAGCCTAATTTTTGATAGAAAGGCAGTGCAATTTCACGGGCGTGCAAAATGATTTTTTGAATCCCTTTTTCTTTAGAAACGCTTTCCATTTCGTCCATAAGAGCTTT
>CANHSA010000153.1 GCA_947463345.1 Flavobacteriales bacterium | reverse complement strand
GGCATCATTGCAGCTCAAAAAGCAATTGCCGCAGCGGGCTTAGACCCCGAAACTTTAGATTACATCATTTTTGCACACAACTTTGGCGATGTCCGCTTTGCCTCCAACCATTTAGATATGCTGCCGGCTTTGGCCTCGCGTGTCAAGCATGCACTCGGGATCGCCAACCCTAATTGCGTGGCCTACGACATGCTTTTTGGCTGCCCAGGCTGGATAGAAGCGCTCATTCAGGCCAACCTGTACATCAAGGCCGGTGCGGCTGTCAATTGTTTGGTGATTGGTTCCGAAACCCTGAGTAGGGTGGTGGATCCGCATGACCGCGACTCCATGATCTTTGCCGACGGAGCTGGCGCCTGCATTTTGAGTGCCAACCGCACCAATGATAGCAGCGGAATTTTAGCGCATGCCACCCAAACGTTTACCAAAGACGAAGCGTATTTTCTCAACAACGGGCCTTCCTTGAACTCTAAGCACCACATCCACGAAAAATACATCAAAATGCAGGGCCGTAAAATCTATGAATTCGCACTTACCAAGGTTCCTGCAGCCATGAAAATCGCCTTGGATAAAAGCGGTGTGGCCATCGAAGACGTCAAGAAGATATTTATTCATCAGGCCAATGAAAAAATGGACGAAGCTATCATTGACCGCTTTTACCGCTTGTTTAAGGCAGAGCGTCCAGAAAATATCATGCCGATGAACATTCAATTCAATGGCAATAGTTCGGTTGCCACGGTTCCTACTTTACTAGATGCGGTCATTAGGGGAGAATACCCCGAGCATCAGTTAAATACTGGCGATGTCATTATACTCGCCTCTGTGGGCGCCGGCATGAATATCAATGCGGTGGTGTATCGCTGGTAAAATTACTGATGCAAATGCTCAATAATGGTTGCTAAATCCGGAAAGCGACCAATGAGCTCTTGTTTGTCATATAGCTGGAAGTCTGAAAAATCAAAACCTGGCGCCACCATACAAGAAGACAACGAAAAGGAATGAGGCTCGAGCACTTCTGCTCCAAAAATAGTTTGTGCTGGAATGCACACTTGAGGTTGTTGCCCGTTTGTAACATCCAAGCCTAAAGTTGCAGTACTCCATTTTCCATTTTGGTCTATCATATGGATCAAGAGTGGAGACCCCGATTGGTAAATCCAGATTTCGTCCGACTCAATTTTGTGAAACTTAGAGTAGTTGCCATGTGGCAGCAGAAAATAGATCAGCGTGGCCAAAGACCTGGATTTTCCGTTTTCCAACTCGTGCAAAGATTCACTGCGGTAGGTTTCTTTGAAATAGCCACCTTCTACGTGAGGGGTGAGTTCGAGTTTTTCAATGAATTCTTGCATTGCTTTCATGGTACAAAAATAGAATATGTTCTAGCATTAATTACAAAACAATAGTGTAAATTGGTTGTTTTTCAAGGACTAAACTAAACCATGTATTATGAAAAAACTAGGATTCCTTCTCTTTACATCGCTTCAACTCTCCATATGGGCTCAAACGCCAACACTTTATGGCTTGCTACGGACTTCTAATCCGGTAGGTTTTAAACTAGGCACACTTGACTTATTGAGTGGAAATTTCGCCACGCTAGGTTCTAACAACGTTGCAACTGTAACCAACCTTACGGGTGCAGCGCTTGACTTAAATACAAATAGTTACGTTTTTCTTACACAAGGTGGCACCAATGGTACAGCCTTAACAATTGGCCTAAATGATGGTCTAGTAATGAGTCAAGCCCAACTGACTAACTCAATTGCTCCGAGCTCTTTTAATAACTTTCGCTTCAATACCTCCGACTCAACCTTGTACGGTTTGGCAGGTCGTTATATCCCTGGCGCGGGTCCTGGGCAAGGCACAGGCGAGCTTTATTTTGCTTCTATGAACCCTTCTTCTGGCGTCATTACACAAATTTCTCCACAATCTATCCTCGATGCCTATTCGCTTTCTGGCAGCGCAATTGACCCACATCAAATGCTGTATTATTTCTCAAAAGGAACGCAGTTTTATGGCATAGACATGTACAACGGTCAAGTTTATTCGTCTCAAACTTTAAGTTTTCCAGAGGGTGGAGCAAATTTTGGCAATTACACCTACAACTGTGCAGACACCACTATCTATGGCATCATTGGCGTCACAACAACGCCGCCAGTTACGGGTTATTTAGGTAAAATCAATGCTGCCACAGGTGTTGTGACCCGTATTTCGCAAACGCCGCTCCAGTATGCAATGTATTCCGTAAATGGCAGCTCAACTATTGATCCGGAGACCGGGATCTATTATTACGTAAGTAGCACGCCTCCAAATGGTGTGGCGGTTATTGGCATTTCTATTGCAACTGGTGCCTTGGTTAGTATGCACCCAGTTAGCCTTTCAGGCGTAAGTACCTATTTTGACTTGATTCGTCATCCATCAGATTGCTATGCCGCAGAGCCTGTTCGCCCCAGTTCAATAGATGGAAGCACAGGCTTGGTAACTACCATTCTTAGCAATTCTAAAGTATATCCCAATCCATTCACTGATCAATTGCAAATCGAATCCGACCTGGTCATTACCGCTTTTGCATTGCGTGATATACAAGGTAAAATAATTGAGGAAGGCCAGCGTAACAACAAGCAAATCCAACTTTCACTTACCCATGTTCCAAGTGGTGTTTATTTTCTGGAAATCCAAACGAAAAAAGGAATGGAGCTTGTCAAATTGGTGAAGTAATCGTCATTAAAGTGTTTTCTTATCAATGAATTCGTCCAATTCAGCATTGTTCACATGAAAACAGTATTTAACCAATTTACCTTCTTGACACTTTTTACTTTTTGTGGTGCATTTTCCTTTAAAAGCCATGCCCAACAACCGAAAATCGACCAACAAATCAGGAGTATTTTTCAGGATAGCAAAGGCGTTTATTGGTTTGGAACCAATAATTCAGGGGTGTATCGTTACGACAAAAAAAACCTCACTCAATTTTCAATTAGCAACGGCCTTGCCGACAACCAAGTGCTCAGCATACAAGAAGATCAAAACGGTCATCTTTGGTTTGGCTCGGGGTCGTTTACGGTAAGTTGCTACGACGGGCAAGAAGTCAAAGTCATGGCCAAGCGCAGTATGAAAATCAAAGACATGAAAACCAAAAAGGATAGCACTATTGCCGGACTTTGGTTTTTTGCGGGTGGTGGTGTTTTGAATTACAGTTCCGAAAAAATGACATATTTGTCTTTTCAAAAAGATCCTAAAAAAGGGCAAAGCACCTCGCCGTTTTCACTTAGCCGTTTTGGTGTGTACAGCATTTTGCAAGACCAGAAAGGAAATAGCTGGTTTGGCACCCAAACTGAAGGGGTCTGTAAATACGATGGTGTGTCCTTTACATGGTTCAAAGAGAAAGGTTTAGCTGGCCCAGCCGTTTTGGCTTTATATGAAGACAGCAAAGGCCATATTTGGTTTGGCAATAATGGCACCGGCTTATTTTGCTACGACGGCACTCAACTCTTGCAATTCAGCAACGAACCCAAGCTCAAACGTATCTATTCCATTACAGAAGACAACAGTGGAACAATATGGATCGGGACCGTCGACGCCGGCGTCTGGACCTACAACGGCAAACAATTTCAACAATACACTATTCAAGATGGCTTGCCGAGCAATGCTGTCAATACCATTTACAAAGATTCGGCTGGCCAACTTTGGTTTGGCACCGATAAAAACGGCTTATACCGGTTCGATGGCGCTAAGTTTTATAGGTTTGATTTTCAATGATAAAAGCTATTTTAACTACTTTCGCTGCGCTCAATTCTACCAATTTGAAACAAGCAATATGAACAAATTATTTACACAAGTCCTATTGGCGGGCTTTTTTCTGAGCGCAGGCAGTGCTTTTGGACAAGTCATTAAATCCAAAGATGGCAAGGTCATTGGCACTCAAAAAGAGATTGTAGATGCATGTGTTGCCTCGAGTTCTGGAGAAAACGTCCAGCTTAATAATATTCAAATCAATATTGAAAATTATTGTACCTGCATGGCCAAAAATGTTTTGCCAAACCTGGTCTATGAGGAGCTACAATCAGCAATTGAAGACAACTCTTTACAAGCACTGCTCTTGCGTGAAGACAACCTAAAGCTTTTGATGGAATGTTCTACCGAAAACATTACTATTGATTCAGCATTTGCCATGTCAGCCCAATTGAATCAGACTCAACTCAGACCATTCTTTGTCAAAACATGTGTCGATGGCATTTTTATGGATGAAGGAGTCGAAGATTTTATCTCAAAGGAACAAGCCGCTCAAATTTGCAATTGTGCACTCGATAAATTGATAGAGAAAGGGTATGCCTACGGTCAGATCTCCGCTTTGTCAGATACAGGAAGCCCAGAATTTGAAGAGATTATGATGGGTTGCCTACCGGCGGAATTATTAGAAGAAATGAACGAAGAAGAATGAGCGTCATTAACCCCAAATCAGCCCTGATATTTAT
>CANHSA010000152.1 GCA_947463345.1 Flavobacteriales bacterium | reverse complement strand
CTGGGCAAAGCCCGAATTCATGGCTTTTTGTAAACCTTATTTCGACAAAGGAAAAGCCTGGGATTTCAAGCCGAGCAAACGAAATTGGCAGTTTGCAGCTGATGGCAAGGTCGCTTACTTTGACGAAGATCTCCAAACCTGGATGGAAGGTTGCAGAGGAAGTGGTATTTGCGTACTAGAAAATGGCCAATGGAAAATTGCCTATTATAACCTGACGGTCTTGATTGAAAACGAAAAAATCAAACCATTCATCAAACTACGCAAGCACTAATGTTTGTTGCCGACAACCGCGTGGCCAGCGCAAAGCACTATTTTTTTGAGGCCTTAGCTGATTTATTTTCAAATAGCGAGTGCAAATCCATGTGGACTTCGGTTCTGAACGCTTATTTTGGTTGGTCTTCGAGCGATGTCTTACTGAACAATAACGAAAGGTTTTCAGAATCAGATTTACTGCGCATTCGTTCTGTCGTCAAGCGCTTACAAGCCAATGAGCCCTTTCAGTATATCATAGGCGAGGTTTATTTTGCTGATTTGAACCTAAAAATTGACCAAAGGGCGCTCATACCAAGACCCGAAACTGAAGAACTAATTGATCTGATTCTCAAGTTAGACTTGCCTTTTGGATCTATACTTGACCTCTGTACGGGTTCTGGCTGCATTGCCTTAGCACTTCAAAATAAGTTCCCAAATGCCAAGGTTGTGGGTGTTGATTTATCTTTAGACGCTATAGCACTTGCTCGAGAAAATGCGCTTCACACGAAACTCGATGTTGAATTTGTTACGGAAGACATCCTTACTTGGCAAACAGCTCAAACTTTTGATTTGCTGGTTTCGAACCCGCCTTATATTCCTGAGCAAGAAGCCCAACTAATGGCAGCCAACGTCCTGGATTTTGAACCACACATGGCGTTATTTGTCCCGGACCACAATCCTTTGTTGTTTTACAAGCGCATTGTTGCGATTGCTCATGAAAGCTTGCAGTCTAAAGGCTACCTGGCTTTAGAAATACACGAAGATTTGGCCGCTCAAACCTTGGCGCTCTTGCAAACAGACGCTTTTCAAAATCCAAGAATTTATCGGGATTTACAAGGCAAAGAGCGCATGATTTTAGCACAAAAAGCGTAACTTTAACTCATGGATAGCCAAGCAATACAAGCCCAAATGGCTCAGTTGAGTGCCTCGTTACACGCACACAACCACGCGTATTACGTGCTCAATCAGCCGCTTATATCCGATTACGAGTTCGATACCCTACTCAAAGAGTTAGAAACCCTCGAATTAGCACATCCAAACTTAGCTGACCCAAACAGCCCCACCAAAAGAGTAGGAGGCGACCTCACCAAGAAATTCGAGACCAAAAAGCATCGTTTTCCGATGCTATCGCTTTCCAATAGCTATTCCGAGCAAGACATCATCGACTGGGCTGAGCGCTGCCAAAAAACTTTGCAAGAGGCCTCAGAATTCGTCTGTGAGCTCAAATACGACGGCGTAGCAATAGGCATTCAATACCTCGATGGCAAGTTAAACCAGGCCCTCACCAGAGGAGACGGCGAACAAGGAGAGGACGTTACGACCAATGTGCGCACCATTCGCTCTGTTCCCTTGAGCCTTCACGGTGGCTTTCCTTCAGATTTCGAAATCAGGGGTGAAATCTTTATGCCGCAACACAATTTTGCTTTGCTCAACCAACAGCGCGAAGCGCAAGGCGAGGCTTTGTTTGCCAACCCGCGCAACACTGCCGCTGGCACCCTCAAATTGCTCGACTCCAAAGAAGTTGCCAAGCGCGGTTTGGATTGCTTTCTTTATGGTGTTCATGGCTTAAACAGCCAGGCATTAGGTCATTATGAAGCCGTGCAAGAAGCCAAAGCCTGGGGTTTTAAAGTGCCCGACCCAGCCAAGCGCATGATCGAAAAAACAAATTCCATCGACGGTATCATGGATTTCATTCATTACTGGGATGCCCAACGTGCACATTTGCCTTTTGACATCGATGGCGTGGTACTCAAAGTCAATTCTTACGCACAACAAACCGAGCTTGGCCTCACGGCTAAATCGCCGCGTTGGGCCATTGCCTACAAATTCAAAACTCAGCAGGTAGAAACACTACTCGAGTCCGTCCATTATCAAGTTGGCCGCACGGGCGCCATTACACCAGTTGCTTATCTCCAGCCCGTTCAACTTGGCGGCACCACCGTGAAGCGCGCTTCTTTGCACAACGCCGACCAAATTCAAAAGCTCGACCTCTGTGCGGGCGACACCGTTCAAGTCGAAAAAGGAGGCGAAATCATTCCTAAAATTGTAGGCGTCAATTTGAATTTACGCAAGTCCGAAAACCGCATTTCCTTCATTGAGCATTGCCCCGAGTGCGGAACCTTATTGGAGCGCCAAGAGGGCGAGGCCCAGCATTACTGTCCGAACGAACTCGCTTGCAGGCCACAGGTAACGGGTAAAATCCTTCATTTCATTAGCCGCAAAGCACTGAACATCGATGGTTTAGGTGAAGAAACCATAGAAATGATGTACGCTAAAAGACTAATTAAGAATTCTTTAGACTTATACGCTCTTACCTTTGATCAGCTGCTCAGTTTGGAAAGAATGGCCGAGAAATCTGCCAATAACCTTTTGCAATCTATAGCGGCCTCCAAGGCCATTCCTTTTGAACGCGTACTTTTTGGCCTAGGTATTCGCTTTGTAGGTGAAACCGTCGCTAAAAAACTAGCGCAGGCTTTTGGCACCATGGAGGCACTTCAAGCAGCAACCTTAGAAGAACTCTTGCTTGTCGATGAAATCGGCGACAAAATTGCGCAATCTCTGCTTGCTTATTTATCCAATCCTAGCCAGCAAGCATATATCGCAGGCTTAAAAGCAGTAGGTTTACAATTGGAAGCCACCCAAAAAACCTTAACTTCGAACTTGTTAGAAGGCAAAATCTGCGTCATTTCAGGTACTTTTGAGGCCTTTAGTCGGGACGAACTCAAAGAACTCATTGAACTAAATGGTGGCAAATTAGGTTCTTCTGTATCGGCCAAAACACATTTTTTAATAGCCGGAGCAAATATGGGGCCTGCAAAATTGCAAAAGGCAACAGACTTAGGCGTAACTTTGTTGTCGGAAAACGACTTCATTAAAATGATTTCTCAGTGAGTAAAACAAGTATTTGGGAGCAAACAAAAAGCATTGTTGTGGTCTGGTCTTACCAAGACGAGCAACAAATGCGTGCTTTTGTAAAAGCCATCGATCATTTTTTACAGCAGAAAAAATTTGCACAAACACTCATTATTGTCAACGTCCCTAAAGACCTCGACAAAAAAAATCTTCCGCCACACTTTCTCATCTACTACAACTCTCCTGCCGATTACTCTATGTTCGGCAAGTTAAAAGACATTCAACTAGATGCAGAACTACACAAAAACTACGACCTCCTCATTTGGAATGGTAGTCTAGATGTCAAGATATACGGAGCGCTGCAATCCACCAAAATAAGCAAGCGCTTATTGCTCAATGCCGAAGGTAAAAACTTTGATTTACAAATAGATACCGCGCAAACAGACGCGCATGCGCAACTACAATACATTCAACAAACCTTAGAAAGAATAGCCCAATGAAATCATTTAAAGGCTCGGGTGTAGCACTCGTTACACCATTTCAGACCGATGGCAGCATCGATACACAAGCACTCAAGCAACTCGTTCAACTACAAATTGACGGTGGCACAGACTTTTTAGTGGTTCAAGGCACAACTGGCGAGTCGCCGACGCTTTCTCAGGACGAAAAACGCTTGGTATTGGACACCGTTCTTGAAGTCAATAATGGTCGCTTACCTGTTGTATATGGCATTGGTGGCAACAACACCGCTGGGCTCGCAGCTTTGTTTCAAAACTTGCCAAGTGGCGTCGACGGCATTTTGTCGGTTTCACCTTACTACAACAAACCCATTCAAAAAGGAATTGTGGCTCATTTCAAGCAAGTAGCTTCCTATACCGATCTTCCTATCATTCTCTATAACGTTCCGGGGCGCACAGGCTCTAACATGAGTGTGGAAACCACCCTTGAACTCGCCGAGCTTCCAAATGTAGTTGCTGTCAAAGAAGCATCGGGCAACATGGAGCAAATCATGGATATCATTCGCCAAAGAAAACTAGGTTTTGGGGTGCTTTCTGGTGACGACAACCTCACTATGCCGCTGATTGCTGCGGGTGCTGATGGCGTTATTTCAGTGGTGGCCAACGCTTTTCCTGAGCGCTTTTCTCAAATGGTGCACGCCAGCATAGCTAACGACTTAACACTAGCCAAAGCGGCGCATTACGACCTCTTTAACGTCACCAAAATGTTCTTCGAAGAAGGAAACCCCGGTGGGGTAAAAGTAGCATTGGCGGCGCGTGGCCTTATGCAAGAAACCATGCGTTTGCCGTTGTATCCTGTCTCTGAAGGATTGCGCACGCGTATTCAGGCCGAAACAACACGCCTGCTTGCCTCTTTGTAAGTCCTATGAAGCTTCTCTTTCTTTGGCTTGCCTGTTT
>CANHSA010000151.1 GCA_947463345.1 Flavobacteriales bacterium | reverse complement strand
GCAAATGAAAAGAGGAATGTGGGTTGTAGGCTTGATCTCTCTGGTGAGTGCCCTCCTTTTGATCCGAACCAGCGTTTCCAACCTGAGTCAAACTGCAATTTATACGTACGTAATTCTTGCAGGTGCTTGCATTGCAGCCGCCATCACCTACACCGTCGGGAAAAACGCCTATGGCTACCGCGGTTTGGGCGACATCATGGTCTTTATATTCTTTGGACTAGTGAGCGTCATTGGCGTTTTTGGTCTTTATGGCGAAGGATTCGAGTGGTTGGTGTTGTTCCCGGCCATCAGTATGGGCGCTTGGAGTACAGCCGTTCTGAACCTTAATAATCTACGGGATATCACCAACGACGCCAAAATGCAAAAGCGCACCATGGTGGTTCAATTGGGTTTTGAGCGCGCTAAGCTCTACCACGTTTTCCTTGTGAGTTCTGGTTTGGCGACTTGGTTTTTTACTGTTTATCTCCTTGCATTTAACACCTACAACTACTGGCTTTTTGGTGCGTTATTGCCTTCAATTGGCTTTGTTTTGCACCTCAAAAGGGTCCTTGACAACCAAACCCCAGCTGCCCTCGATCCAGAACTTAAAAAAGTCGCGTTATTGACTTTCTTTTCAGCATTGCTTTTTGCAATTTTACTTAACTTTGCTCCGCATTAAATCAACACACATGAACATCCTTGTTTGTATATCCAAAGCGCCAGACACCACGTCCAAAATTGCCTTCACCAACGGCGATACCCAATTTGACGAAAACGGCGTTCAATATATTGTCAACCCCTACGACGAATGGTACGCATTGGTTCGTGCCCTCGAGCTCAAAGAAGCACAAGGTGGCAACGTGACCATCATTACCGTTGGCACTGCCTCCGACGACGCCGTTATCCGCAAAGCACTCGCTATCGGAGCCGACGACGCCGTGCGCATCGACGCTCCTGCCACCGACGCCTACTTTACGGCCATGCAAATTGCCGAGTACGCCAAAGGCAAAGGTTTTGACCTCATCTTAACCGGTAAAGAAACCATCGACTACAACGGTTCTCAGGTAGCTGGCATGATTGCCGAAGCCCTAGACCTACCCTATGTTTCGATCGCCACCAAACTAGACGCAAACGGCAGCAGCATCAGCTGCGAGCGCGAAATCGTTGGCGGCGTGCAAGAAGTAGAAGTTCAAGCACCGGCGGTCATTAGCTGTGCCAAAGGAATGGCTGAGCAACGCATCCCAAACATGCGCGGTATTATGGCAGCCCGCACCAAACCACTCAATGTGGTGGCGCCTGCAGCACTAGAAGCACTTACCACCTACAGCAGCTACAGCATGCCTGCAGCTAAGTCTTCAGTTAAACTCATCGATCCAAACAACCTCGACGAACTCGTTGCGCTTTTACACAACGAAGCCAAAGTCATTTAAGCTTTACACCCATGAATCTCGTATACATCAATTCAGCAAATGGTTTGTCCAAAGCAGCTTTGGAGACCGTCACTTACGCTAAAAAATTAGGCGCCGACGTTGCCGTTATCACCAACGGAACGGCAAGCGCAGACCAACTCGCTAGCCTTGGTGCTTATGGTGCCTCTACCGTTCTTCAAGACAGCTCCGTAGACGGACAAGATCCAAGCCAACTCGTTAAAATGGTGGCTGCCGCTGCTCAAAAAGTTGGCGCGAGCACCATTATTTTTTCCCATGACCTCATCGGCAAAGCCGTTGCGCCACGCCTTTCTGTTCGCCTTAAAGCGGGTCTTGTGGCGGGTGCAGTTGCGCTTCCTGAGGCCAATGGTAGCATTAAAGTCAATGTATTTTCTGGCAAAGCATTCGGATTTGTGAGCGTCAACAGCAGCGTGCGCATCATTTCGCTTTTGCCCAACAGCATTCAGCCAGAGCAAACTGGCTCAAATTGTGGTGTCGAGGCTTTTGACAGCCAAGCAGGCAGCAGCGCCATTACGGTCAAAGCCACTAAAAAGCCAGAAGGTGCCATTCCGCTCCCTGAGGCCGAACTCGTTGTTTCTGCGGGCCGCGGGCTCAAAGGACCAGAAAACTGGGGAATGGTCGAAGAATTAGCCACTGCCCTTGGCGCAGCCACCGCTTGTTCGCGCCCCGTTGCCGACATCGGATGGCGCCCTCACCACGAACACGTAGGGCAAACAGGTGTAGCTATCCGCCCAAATCTTTACATTGCAGCAGGTATCTCCGGAGCCATCCAACACCTCGCAGGTGTCAACGGTTCTAAAGTAATTGTAGTCATCAACACCGATGCTGAAGCGCCTTTCTTTAAAGCTGCAGACTACGGTATTGTTGGCGATGCATTTGAAGTATTGCCGCGCTTTACAGAAGCCGTTAAGCGCTTCAAGGCTGCGCAACATTAACCCTTGATTTACCTATAAGCCACCCGAATGCAGAAGACACGCCTCGAAATTACGGGTATAGAACCCAGCCATATTCAATCTGGCTCTTATGTGCTTGCCCTTAAAGAAATCGACGGCCAGCGCAAACTTCCTATCGTTATCGGTGGCTACGAAGCACAGGCTATTGCCGTGGAGCTCGAAAAAATGAAGCCTTCTAGGCCTCTCACCCACGACCTCTTCCGCTCTTTTAGCTTGGCATTTGGCGTCGAAATCAAAGAAATCCTCATTTACAAGTTCAAAGATGGCGTCTTCTTTTCCAAACTCATCTGCATCAAAGACGGCGTCATCACCGAAATAGATTCTCGCACCTCTGACGCCATTGCAATTGGCGTTCGTTTCAATGCCAAAATATACACACTCAGCAGCATTCTTGACGAAGTCAGTGGCTTTTCGGCCAACGAAATGAACGAGTCGTATGATTTTGACGATGAAAATGATATCTTTGGCCATGACGAGCAGGCACCAAACGAATGGGATATCTACGCCACAGAAGAGCTAGAAACCCAACTGACTGAGGCCCTCGATAACGAAGATTACGAACTAGCCTCAAAAATTCGCGATGAACTTAACCGCCGCCATCAAAACTAGACTTACCCTACTCAGCTTTTTACAATTTTTTGTTTGGGGAGCCTGGCTCACCACTATCGGCACCTACTGCACCGAAGGAAAGGGCTGGAGTTTTCCGCAATTTGGCGCCATCTTTTCTACTTTAGCACTTTCTTCCATCCTCATGCCCTCCATTATTGGCATCATCGCCGACAAATGGCTGCGCGCAGAAAGACTTTACGGCATCTTACACCTGACTTATGCGGGGTTCATGTTGCTCATTCCCAATTTGTCTACTCTACAAGCAAGTTTCCCCGCCTTACAGCAAATGCAGGAATACGAACTCCTTTACTGGATAGTCTTTGGAGGAATGCTTGCCTATATGCCCACCATTTCGCTTTCCAATTCTGTATCTTACCGCATCCTGAAAATGAACAATTTTGAAGTTCAAACCGACTTTCCTAAGATCCGCGTGTGGGGCACCATTGGTTTTATTGCCGCTATGTGGCTCACCAACCTGAGCGGAAGCAAGGCCAATGCCGATCAGTTTTATATTGCCGGAGCAGGCGCGTTGTTGCTTGGTATCTACGCTTTTACACTGCCCGCTTGTTTGCCGCAAGGCAAAACAACTGAGAAAAAATCACTAGCATCACAACTAGGTCTAGATGCGTTTAAGCTTTTTGCGGACTACCGCATGGCCTTGTTTTTCATTTTTTCGATCCTACTTGGTGCCGCATTACAGCTTTCCAATATGTACGGAGATGCTTACCTAAGTAGCTTCACAAAAGGGTCACTTGTTGAGAGGTATTCCACTATTATCTACTCCATATCGCAGGTCTCTGAAACCATATTCATCCTGACTATTCCTTTTTTCTTGAAACGCTTTGGCATCAAAAACGTCATGCTTTTTGCGCTTATTGCGTGGGTATTGCGCTACGGATTTTTTGCCTACGGGGGCTCAGATTTCGGCGTGTTCTTGATTGTCATGAGTTGTATTGTATACGGAATGGCTTTTGATTTTTTCCTGATTTCGGGCTCGATGTTCGTCGAGAACAACACAGAAAGCAGCATTCGCTCGAGTGCGCAGGGCTTGTTTATCATGATGACCAACGGCATTGGCGCGTATATCGGTACGGTAGCGAGTAGTGCGCTGATTGGCGCGTATTTTATATTGCCAGATGGCGGAACTAACTGGCAGGGTACTTGGTTGTTGTTTGCGGGCTATTCATTGGTTGTAGCCATTCTTTTTATGGTGCTATTCAAAGAAAAATCTCAGGCCGCGTGAGAATTGAATGGCTTAATGACCAGTAGTTTTGACTTGTTTTGAAACAAAAATTATTTTACAAACTTATATCCCACACCTCTGATCGAATAGAAATGCTGCAGATTTTTTGGGTCGGGTTCGAATAATTTTCTGAAGGCTAAGATATAATTATCGATGGTGCGCGAAGTAGGAATTTGTTCTGAGCCCCATAGTCGGTCGAGGATTTCATTGCGCGAAACAACCTTCCCTTCTTTTTCGATAAATAGCTCTAGCAATTGCACCTCTCTTTTGGTAAAAGTGTGCAGCAAATTCCCCTGCGAATTTCTTACTTC
>CANHSA010000150.1 GCA_947463345.1 Flavobacteriales bacterium | reverse complement strand
ATCGAAATTAAGGATTATTCTATTAAGTTTACAACATGAAATATCTCCTTCTTTTCAGCCTCTTATTTTTGGGTTTTGGAGCAAATGCCCAATTTAAAACCCTCATCTTGAAATCAGGCACCGCTTACCGCTACACCAAATTGCATTTTGTTTCTGATGACACCCTCTTCTTCAAGTCAAAAAGCGATCATATCAATTATAAAGTAGCTACCGCCGACCTCAATTCAAGTTTCTATTTACCCTATGGCAAGTACCATCATTTCAATAGGTCTTCAAAAAATTTAAAGCCTTTGAAGGTTGCGATGGGGGTTGGCCTCGGACTCATGTTAGGCGGAGCTGGTGCCGCATTTTTACTAGATACTGATTTTGTGGTGGTGTATATCATCACTTTTGCTTCGCCAGGTGCGCTCACTTATGCGATTACAAATGCTATTCACGATCAAAAAAAAATCCATCAGCAGGCTGTGCTCGCTAAATAATTGCGGCAATTTCAATGACCAAAAAAACCTACACTCTTACCCAACTTGTAGACAGCGTTAAAAGCGTTATCAACCGGGCTTACAGTGAAAGTGCTTATTGGGTAACGGCCGAACTTGTGAAACTCAATATCAAGGGGGGGCATTATTACCTAGAGTTGGCAGATTCCGTGGAGGGTTTTAATACGGCCCAAATGAAAGCAGTGGTTTGGCGCACGCAAGTTTTAGCCTTGCAAACCAATTTAGGTGAAGAATTCAAGCAACTAATGCAACCCGGCAATCGCTTGTTATTCAGGGTTTCGGTTACTTTTCATGAAATTTATGGCCTTTCCTTAACCATCCTAGATCTCGATCCCGCTTTTACTTACGGTGAAATTGAGCTCAAAAAGAAACAAACCATTGAGCGGCTCAAGCAAGAAGGTTTGTATGATTTACAAAAGCAACTTAGACTTCCGCTAATTGTCAAGCGCGTTGTTTTAATTGGTTCACCAGACACCTCTGGATACCGTGATTTTCTGACCGAAATGACCACCAATAATATCTTTCGGAATTTCACCATTCAGCAGATTGCGACAACTGTGCAAGGCGATAGAGCAGTCACAGAAATTTGTGCGGCATTGCAAGAAGCCGACACCTTCGATGCAGATGCAATTGTACTCATCCGCGGCGGGGGGAGCAAAATGGATCTCAACGTTTTCAATGATTATCAAATTTGTAGTGTAATTGCAGGTTTGCGCTTGCCTTTAATTACAGGAATTGGCCATGAAACCGATGAGGTGGTTGCAGACCTCGTTGCCAATACACGTCAAATTACACCAACGGCGGTTGCCAAGTTTTTATATGTTCGGGTCGGAACATTTAGAGCTGACCTTCAAACTGGTCTCGACCGCATCTTGACGCAAGCACTCAGCCAAATGGCCAGGGCAACCGAGCAGTTTACCAATACCAATAAGTTCTTGTCTCATTATTTTCAGAATATCATTACCGAATACCGCACAGATCTACAGTCTAAGTTACACCTCATTCAACTATTCACAGCCGATACTCTTGCTGAGGAGCGCGCCCTGCTAGAACTCACTTTGAATCGGGGAGGCACGGCTTCGGTGAATCACCTCAGGGTGCTGCGCGAAATTGAACTGCCCGGAACCCTCGATCGAATTTTGGTCAATGCGCAGAACCTGATCGAAATAAGTCGTTTGGAAATGAACGGTATGCGGGATAAAATAGAATTGCTCAATCCGCTCAAGCTGTTGAAAGTAGGTTATACCATAAGCAGTATTGATCATATTGATTTGGCGCATTATTCAGGTGAATACATCGGCAAAGAACTACAGACACTTACCGATCAAATCACCATTTACAGTACCATTACAAAAATTCAAAAATAGCATGGAAGAAAAATTAAGTTACGAAGAGGCGCTTTCTCAGTTGCAAGTGATTGTCAAAAAACTCGAAAATAAGGAGGTAAAAATTGATGAGTTGGCTGCTACGGTAGCACGTGCCAACGAACTTGTCGAATATTGCCAAACAAAGCTGCAGCAAACAGAGACAGAAATTCAAAAGATTGTCAAGAAGGGATAATGAAGATGCCAATTATGTTTTCATTTTAAATTACTTACCTTCGTATAAATCATATTTTTATGGCTTCAGCACAAAATAGCTCGAGTTGGTCTTGGACCAAAATATTAATTGGCGCCGCACTCATTTTAGTGCTCATTGGTGGTGTTTATAAACTTTTTGGAGGGCCTAGACAAGATGCTGTAACCCCAGCACAAACAGAAGCTGATTCTCTGCGCACAGTGTTGCGCGAAACCCAAAAGGAGCTCAATGAAGCCGAACAAAAGGCTGCTAAAAAAGACCTTACACCACCACTTACGCTTGAGCAGCAACAGGCTAAATTGGAAAAAGACCTCCGCAAGAAAGAAGAAAATCGGCCGCTTGATTATTTATCGCTCGACTACGAAC
The DNA here is from genome assembly GCA_947463345.1 of Flavobacteriales bacterium. Taxonomy (GTDB): domain Bacteria; phylum Bacteroidota; class Bacteroidia; order Flavobacteriales_D; family Crocinitomicaceae; genus UBA952. The sequence continues at coordinate 2,126 of CANHSA010000150.1, read as the reverse complement.
ACACCTATCGTTGGTTTGCAGGCAAGGAGGAGTACTACGGTCATATTCAAAATAGCGCAAAGTATGCGACGTTCATGAACTTTGATATCCGCGTCACCTTTCTCTCCGAAACCAAAACAGCGCTTGGCTCAAAGGTTTTTACCATTTATAAATATGGCGGACCTGACGAACAAATTGCATTTAAAATTCAAGCAACAGCGCCTAGTGGATATCGGTATCATCGGGTAGAACTCATCAGAGCCCTTCCCTTTCAATCAGATGAAGTAGGTGACGACGGTGAAATCTAGAATGCGCACAGTTGCGATTTTCGCAAATCAATAATTTTTAGTTGTAAAATCAAGTTCGGCTAGTTGCGTTTGCCGCTGTATTTTTGGTCAAAATGACCAACATGCGAACGTATATCCTTCTTTTTATTGCCTTATGGAGTTCCAACTTGAGTTTTGCACAACAGCTCGACCCTGTACATTACCCGCCGGAAGCAGAGTGGGAATACCTGAAAACCAAACAAACAGATTCCTTGATCCAAGTGATGAAGTTTTATTTCAATTCTGATGACACCTTGTTTTTCCGCGAAGCACTTAGTCAGCAAGTTGTAAAGGTTGCTTTGACAGATCTTCAAATCCCCGGTTTCTATATAGGCACAAAATATACCTTTGCCGCTCGCTTTTATGGACCCGATGGCGCCAATGCCAGCCGCACTTCCAAAAATGAAAAGCTCGACCGGTTTTATTATTATTACCTGAATGCGCCCGAATTAAGCTTTACCAAAGTTGCGTTGGTGAATGAAAAAGAGTCAGCCACGACCTCGAAAGTGGATACACCACCACCATCCACAGGCTCAGAGATAAAAAGTAAGCCAACGCCGGAAGGGAATAGCCCATCCTATTCACCGCTTCGTCCTCAAATTTTACTCAAGAATGGTTGCGTTATTTATCCTGAACAATTTTATTTTTTATCTGATGGGCAACTCTATTTTGGCAATGGGGTTAGAAATAATATTTATAAAGTTGACACTGCTGCCGTGCAAGCTGTTATTGGCATTGAGGTGGGTAAAAACCTGAATTTAACTTCAAAGGTTGGCTATGAACTTGGAGGCCGTGTCATCCGTACATGCGGCATTTTTCTTGGTACTATTAATACGTTCTTTGTAGCGTTTTCTGTAGCGTGGGAATTTAGCACTGGTTTTGCATTTTTTGCAACGATCCCCACGGGGATTGTGTATGCAAAGATGATCATTAACGGCACTAAACGTATCCAAAACAAAAAACGCTTTCGGTATGCAAGGTATGTGCAGTGTTCAAATTAGCCATGATGAAAAACATGAAATCACTTCTTATAACCTGCTTGTTTGTAAACATCGCATGGACTCAAACACTCGATCCTGAACATTACCCGCCAGCATCAGAGTGGGAACAACTTTACGTTAGAAATTCAGATACGGTAATCACCTGTATGCGCTATTATTTTCGTTCAGAAGACACCTTATATTTCCGGGAGCATCCGTCCCTAAAAGTGGTCAAGTACGCCTTAGCTGACGTCTATCCACCAACTTTTTCCGTAGGTAAGGATTACCAATTTCAGAAAAAAGGAGCCCGGATCGCAACGCGTATGTTTTATTCTAGAAAACTCGACCGATTCTATGATTATTATTTACATGTACCGTTATTGACTGTCAATGCAAGAAAAATCGAACCAGCTAAAGAAATAGAAAAGCCTCAGGATATCGACACCATGTTCTCTTGGAATAAGCCAAAAATGTACAATCCAGATGCAACTTTTGGAGAAATACCTCAAAAAATCTTGTATGATGCCTCTGGCTGCACTTATTATCTCGCAGACTATTATTTCATGTCAAATGGCCTGCTCTTTTTTAGACTATCTGGCAAGCCCGATGTTTATTCACTCCCTTTGAACATGATCAAAAGATCCGAAGGAATCTATGACCTAGGCCGTGACCTCGACCTTGGTCACCGTTATAAGTACCGCAAAAACACGCGCCGTATGCTCGGATTTAGCATTATTTTTTATCCAACCTACATAGTCACGCTCCCTATCGGGATTTTCAGGTCTGTTCGACATGCGCGCTACCGCAATGCGAAAATGTTGAGTTGTAGTGGGGTGTGATT
>CANHSA010000149.1 GCA_947463345.1 Flavobacteriales bacterium | reverse complement strand
CTGAGTAGTTCTGAAATACCAATAAAATGTTGGTTGGCTAAGATCTCGGTAGGTGCCATTAGCGCTCCCTGAAGCTCATTTCCTTTGGCTAATAGCAGACAAAGCAATGCAACAAGTGTTTTACCACTGCCCACATCACCTTGTAACAAGCGGTTCATGTGCGTGCCTTCACCTAAATCTTTTCTGATTTCTTTCAATACTCTTTTTTGAGCGCCAGTAAGTTCAAAGGGAAGATGATGCTCATAAAAATTCATAAAGGCCGCGCCTACTTCTTTGATCGGATAGCCCTTTAACTTTTGAGTTCTAGCGCCTTTGCGGAGTAAAAGCTCTAATTGTAAAAAAAATAGCTCTTCCCATTTTAAACGATAGCGAGCGGCTTTGATCAGGATTTCAGAACTAGGTTGATGAATTTCTCGTAGTGCTTTGATGCGCGCTAGCAAGTTCAGTTCTGTACAAATTGAGTTTGGAAGTGTTTCTGGAATTTGATTGGCAAGTTGTTCGAATAGATGGCCAATGAGTTTGCTTATTCCTTTGCTATTCAGTCCTTTGTGCTGGCATTTTTCTGTACTTGGGTAAAACGATTCAAAGCCTTTCCGTTCCAATCCTGGTACAACCTTGAGTAATTCGGGATGCGGAATATTCCAGTTATTTTGGAAAAACTTGGGCTTGCCAAAAACAATAAATTCGTCTTGTATATTGAGATTCCCCTTGATCCATTGAAAGCCCTGAAACCAGACTAAATCGATTGCTCCGGAACCATCTGTGAAACGGCCGAGTAGTTTCTTTTGTCGTCCGCTACCCATTTCGCTGATGTGCGTAAATCGACCTTTGAGTTGGACGTATTGATCCTCGGCATTGATGAGCGCAATATCATGAAATGCACTGCGGTCTTGGTAGCGGTAAGGGAAATGATAGAGTAAATCTTGAAACGTGTAAATTCCGAGTTCTTCCTGAAGTACTTGCGCTTTTTGAGGCCCAACTCCTTTTAAATAGGCAATAGGCGTGGCGAGTAGCGCGTTCATAGATAGTGTTTATTTCCAAAAACCCATTTGGTTGAACTTTTCGATGCGTTCGTCGATGCGTTCGTCCGGATTTTTGGCATCTAGTTCTTTCAAGTAACCGTGTAGTTTGTCGCGGAGTATGCTGAACATTTCGTCTTGAGCTCTGTGTGCACCATTACTTGGTTCAGATATAACGTCGTCCACCAGGCCATTTTGTTTCATGTCTGTGGAAGTAAGCTTGAGTGCAGAGGCAGCAATTTCTTTATAATTCCAAGACCGCCATAAAATGGAGGAGCAACTTTCAGGTGAAATGACAGAATACCACGTATTCTCTAGCATGACCACTTTGTCGCCGACGCCGATGCCGAGTGCTCCACCCGAAGCTCCTTCGCCGATGATTACACAAATGACAGGTACTTTCAAGCGCATCATTTCGTAGATATTGCGCGCAATAGCTTCACCTTGGCCGCGTTCTTCGGCTTCTAGCCCTGGAAATGCGCCGGGTGTATCGATGAAAGTAACAATTGGCTTGTTGAACTTCTCTGCTAATTTCATGAGGCGCAAAGCTTTGCGGTAGCCTTCTGGGTTTGGCATGCCAAAGTTGCGGTATTGGCGCATTTTGGTATTGATGCCTTTTTGTTGTCCGATGAACATGACGCTGCGGCCGTCGAGCAGTCCGAAACCACCCACCATTGCTTTGTCGTCTTTGACATTGCGGTCGCCATGGAGTTCTTGGAACTGACCGTTGGTGAGCGCATTGATATAAGCTAGTGTATAGGGTCTGTCTGGATGACGCGAGAGTTGCACGCGTTGCCAAGGGGTGAGGTTGGCAAATACTTCTTTGGTTTTGGCTGCAAGTACTTCTTCAAGTTCTGAGATTTTATCTTGCATGTCTACGTCTGTCTGAGTAGCAAGCGTACGCGTTTGTTCGATTTGTTCTTCTAGTTCGCGTAGCGGTTCTTCAAAATCCAAATAGGTTGTGCTCATAATTTTCTTGTTTCGTGCAACAAAAATAAGGATTTTCGCCAATTGCTTATCTTTACAACATGATCTTGTATCCTCCTGCAAAAATCAACCTCGGTTTACACATCCTCGCCAAGCGCCTAGATGGCTATCACGAGATAGAAACCATCATGGCTACAATTCCGTTTTGCGACATTTTAGAAATCACGGTTGCCGATCAAGATGAGTTCATTCAGACAGGTATCGAAGTGCCTTCGGATGGCCAACCCAACTTATGTCAAAGAGCCGTGACGCTTATACGGCAGCAACAAGAATTACCTAATGTACGCATTCATTTGCGCAAACAAATACCCGTTGGAGCAGGGCTCGGCGGAGGTTCGGCAGATGCTAGTTATACGCTGTTAGGCCTCAATGCGCTTTTTAATTTGGGTTATTCCGAAACTGAGCTCGAAAATTTTGCTGCACAACTTGGTAGTGATTGTCCTTTCTTTATTGACGGGGGTTTGCAACTTGCGCAGGGTAGGGGAGAATTATTGACCAAATTAGAACCACTCGGAAAATCTGTTTATTTGGTACTTTGTAATCCTAAAATCCATGTTTCTACAGCTAATGCATATGCTGGAGTCAGGCCGCTGGCCAATAGAGTATCTTTACTCGAAACTTACAAATCAAAAGGAATTGAAAGTATTCAAAATGATTTTGAATCTTCTGTTTTCCAATCCTTTCCTGAAATTCAAGATCTTAAGAACGCGTTGCTCAGTGCAGGCGCTTTTTATGCAGCGATGTCTGGTAGCGGGTCTAGTGTATTTGCATTATTTGAGATGGATGTTGTTATAAACTTACCCGAAGAAGTAGATCAATACGTCATATACAAAGGAAGTTGGCGATTTTGATTTTTTTAGGCAAGTCCTTATAATTGCCTTATTCCCCCTTAGGTTTATACCTCAATATTGTTTGAATTTATTCTTAAAATAATTTGTTTTAGAAATATTTTCATATTTTTGAACTTGTCAATCTGACACTAAGTATTATTAACCTATTAATTAATTAAGTATGAAGAAAATTTTTACTCTTTTGACTGCTCTTGTTATGGGAGCTGTTGCCTACGCACAATTCCCTGCAGTAGGTATTATTGGTTCTGCATTGCCAACTGGTTGGAATGCCGACGTAGATATGGTTACCGTTGATGGTGAAATGTATGGTGCAATTGTTACTTGCACAGATGGCGAAGCTAAATTCCGTCAAGACGACGATTGGGCAATCAACTGGGGTGCTGCTGATTTCCCTGCAGGTGTTGGTGTTCAAGATGGTCCAAACATTCCTGTTGCCGCTGGTACTTACCTTGTTATCTTCAACCGCACAACTGGTATGTATAGTTTCCAAACAAACTTTGATGTTACTTACAAAGTTGATGTAACGAACTACCTTGCTGCGAACACACTTGCTGCGAACGGTATCCGTGTAGGTGGTAACTTTACTGATAACGGAGGAACAGTTGCTGCTGGTCCAGTTGCTAACTGGTCTCCAGGCGATGCTAACTCTGCAATGACTGACGAAGGCAACAACATCTGGTCAATCACCGTTTCTTACCCAGTTGCTTCTTTGGGTGCTACTCAGTTCTACAAATTCGTAAATGGTGACTGGGGTGCTAACGAAGGTACTGATGCTGCTAACACTATCGCAGTTGACTCTTGTGGTGTTGACGACGGTGCTGGTAACATCAACCGTACTTACGCTTTGATGCCAGGTACTGTATGTTATGTATGGGATGCTTGTACAGCTTGTGGTGTTTCTGTTGCTGAAAACGCAATTGCTAACCTTACTGTTGCTCCAAACCCTGCAACTGATGTTGTTAACTTTACATTCGAAGCAAACAACGCAGCAGTTGCCACTGTAACAATCTTTGATCTTGCTGGTAAAGCTGTAGCTACACAAACTGTTGCTACTTCTGCTACTACAACTGTAGAAATGAACACTACTGCATTGCAGGCTGGTTCTTACATCTACAATGTTGTTGCTGGTGACAAAGTTGCTACAGGCAAATTGATCAAACAATAAGCCAACGCAATAATTTTTCAAAAGCCTGGGTGTTTACACCCGGGCTTTTTTAGTCTTTACTTGAACCTTTTTATAAATTTCTTTGTGATGAAAAAGCAACTTTTTTTATTCTTTTCATTCCTGTCGAGCGCCACATTTTTACAAGCGCAAATATTAGAATTGAATCCGGCTTTTCCGACGGTAAACGATATTGTAACCATCACCTACGATGCCACACAAGGAAATGCGGCCTTGGTTGGCCAAAATCAAATTTATTGTCACGCAGGCTTAATTACAGCAGCTAGCACTTCGCCTACCAACTGGCAATTCGTTCAAGGCAATTGGGGAACTGTAGACCCAGAGGTAGCCATGACCAACATTGGCAACAACAAACACACCATTACAATAGACATCGACCAATTCTATGGTTTTCCAACGGGCACAAATGTGCTGAAGTTGGCTTTTGTATTCCGCAATGCATCTGGCAACATCGTTGGCAGAGCAGCAGATGGCAGCGATATCTATTATGACATGTATCCTGTCAATGCGGGTTTGCTCGCTAGCTTTTTTCATCCAAGCGCAGGT
>CANHSA010000148.1 GCA_947463345.1 Flavobacteriales bacterium | reverse complement strand
TGGGAGAACCATTTGCAACCAAAGGAAATTGGAGAAGCTCCGTTTTTGGCAACAACAACCCGATCATTCTAGAACTCGGCTGCGGCAAAGGTGAATATGCCGTGGGCATGGGCCGCCAATTCCCCGAGCTAAACTTCATTGGTGTAGACCTCAAAGGCAACCGCATCTACATTGGCGCCAAAGAAGCACTCGAAACCAACCTCAACAACGTTGCGTTTTTGCGCACCCGCATCGATTTTATTTTAGATTATTTCGAAGAAGGTGAAATCGACGAAATTTGGCTCACGTTTTCTGATCCACAACCCCAAAAAGCCCGTAAAAGGCTGTCGTCGCCCATTTTTACGGCGCGCTACAAAAAGATTTTAAAGCCAGGTGGCATCATTCATATGAAAACCGACTCCGATGTGCTCTTCGATTACACCCTCGAGCAAATAGAAGAACACGGCCATCAAATGCTAGAGTGTTACCCCGACCTCTATGCCAATATACCTGCCGATTTAGATCCGCAAACCAGAGAGATCTTCCATATCAAAACCTACTACGAAGAGTTCTTCCGTAAGCGCGGGCACGTCATTAAGTATTGTAAATTCAAATTGGCCGAGTAAGGCCTTTTGTTGAAACTATGATTGCATAGTTTTGGCTAACGAATGAGCGTGTAATTGGCATAATGGGTATCAATTCCAATTGCCTTTAGTAAATCCTTGATTTTGTTTTTGAGCGACTTCTTGTTGCGGGAGATATCCGTCTGAAAAGTCCAGTTGCGTTCGACGATGCGTTCGGCAATCCACTGTGGATGCGTGCCTTCAAAGCGGGCGAGCTCATGGATGTGGTCTTCGTAATCAAAAGCAGCAGCTACCTTGATATTTTTTTCTAGCCAAGCGTCGTCGTGCCAAAGCTTGTGAAAACTCTCTTGCTTGCGCTGCATGGCTTGCGGGTCCTTGACCCAACCATAATGAAACACGCGTGCGTTGGCAGGCGCTACTTTGAGTTTCTGATCTGGGGTTTTGCGAAAACCTTGCGCATCTCTAAATGAAAAAATACCTCGGCCCGGCTTGATGATACGGATTTCTTTTTTGTACCAATTGTTAGACACGCCAATGTAGTCGTAAGAGCCGTAAAAATGGAGGTAATCAAACAACAAGCCATCTACGTCTTGGTCGTGCTGAAAACGGGTCATTGCTTTTAAAATTTCCGGATGATCGGCTTCGTGCATGACTTCATCGCCTTGGATGTAAATGGCCCAGTCAGCCTCAGGATTGATAGCGGCTAGCGCTTTGTCGGTCTCGACGGCGAGTACACGGCCGTTTTCACGGAGGGTGTCGTCCCAGGTGGTTTGGATGATACGTACTTTGGGGTCGATATTTTGGATTAATCCGAGTGTGTCGTCGGTAGAATTGCCCACTGCCACCACGATTTCGTCACAGAGTGGTAAAATCGATTGGATGGCTGCGACAATCGGGTAATCGAGTAAAACGGCGTTTCGGATGAATGTAAAACCGCTGACCTTCAATTTATTTGTCTAGAACTTTAGGGATTCTGAAATAATCTGAATCTTTTTTAGGGGCATTGCGCAGGGCGTCTTCGTGGCTAATGCTTTGCTCGACGTCGTCGTTGCGCAGTCGGTTGACCTCTTCGGACATAAAAATGAGGGGTTCTACACCTGTGGTGTCGAGTTCAGAAAGTTTGTCTACAAAAGCGATCATGCGTTGCATGTCTTGGCGAATGGCATCTTTTTGAGCACCAACAAAAGATAATTTGGAGAGGTGTGCGATGTGGTCGATAAGGGCTTCATTGACTTCCATAAGACAAAATTACAATTTTTTAAACAGTTCTGGATGCGCTAAGCGGATGGGCGCTTCAATTAAATCAAAACACTTATCGCTAATTTCTTCTATACTAGAAGCAGCTACTTCTTCAACGGAGATATAGGGATGAATGTGTACCTCCACCACCCCTGGGTGCGCAGGGCCTAATATTTGGGTGGGGTCAGAGAACAAATGAAAATTTTGGGTAAATGTGAGCGGCAAAACCGGGACATTCAGGTTTTTGGCCAAGCGAAATGCGCCGTTTTTAAAGGGAATCATTTGTGGGATCTGCTCTTCTGGGATGGTGCCCTCCGGAAAAATAACGATAGACCAGCCGTCTTCCATGGCTTTTTTGGCCTGAACCAGCGCTTGCCCAGCTTTGGATTTGTTTTTGCGATAAACGGGAATATTGAGCGCTTTGAAGTAAGTGCGTACAATGGGGTATTTGAGGATTTCAGCTTTACCTAAGAACGCAAAAGGATGCTGCGGCAAAATGGACGGCAAGAGAAAGATATCGAGGTAGGACGTATGGTTGGAGACGATGATGAAAGGTGCTTTTGGTAAAGGCGAATTGAGCTTGATGCGCACTGGATAGCAGCAAAAGATGCGCAATAGCCAACTCCAGAGGATAAAGATCTGAAAGCCGTGTTTGCGCCACGTAGACTTGAGTTGCAGCACCCAAAAAAGCGGGTAAAACAAAAGCGCGAAAATAAAAAAGACAAGGGCTATGTATAGCTTCCAAATGAGACCGAACATACCAAGGATTTTCTGCATACCTCAAAGTTAGCAATTACAAGAGAGCAAGAGCCACTCAAAAACGCTTCAAAATGACTAATTTTGAACAAAATTATCGCAATGTCACGCATTTTAACCGGAATACAAAGTACAGGAACCCCACATTTAGGAAATATTTTAGGTGCCATACTCCCTGCCATTCGCTTGGCTCAGAACCCCGCCAACGAATCTTTCTTGTTTATTGCAGACATGCATTCCCTGACCCAAATCAAAGATGGTGCTACATTGCGCAACAATACCTATGCCACAGCAGCTACATGGTTGGCATTTGGCCTGAACCCAGAACAAACCGTTTTTTACCGCCAATCTGATGTCCCTGAAGTAACAGAACTCACGTGGTACTTGCTTTGTCAGTATCCATATCAAAGACTAACTCTTGCACATTCTTTCAAAGACAAAGCAGATCGTTTAGACGACGTCAATGGAGGTTTGTTCACCTACCCTATCCTGATGGCTGCCGACATTTTGTTGTATGACGCTGAAATTGTACCGGTTGGTAAAGATCAAAAACAACACATTGAAATGGCGCGCGATGTAGCCAACCGTTTCAACCTTACCTACGGCGATACTTTTGTGTTGCCAGAAGAACAAATTCAGCCCGACACCATGCTCATTCCGGGCACCGACGGCGAAAAAATGAGTAAATCGCGCAATAACTTCATCGATATCTTTTTACCAGAGAAACAATTGCGCAAGCAAATCATGTCTATAGTTTCAGATAGCACAGCGCTAGAAGATCCTAAAAACCCAGACACCTGCCATACTTTTGCGTTGTATCAATTGCTAGCCGACGAAGCTCAAATTGCCACCATGCGCGAAAACTATTTAGCAGGCAACTACGGCTACGGACACGCTAAGCAAGCGCTATTTGAACTTATTTTAGAGAAGTTCAGTGAGGCCCGCGCACGTTTTGACCATTTGATGGCCAACACCGCAGAAATTGAAGCGGCACTAGAAATTGGCGCCAAAAAGGCAAAATCGGTAGCGCAAGAAGTGCTGCAACGCACCCGTCAAAAAGTAGGTTACTAAAAAAGAGCTTAAGGTCTTGGGTTGTCAATTGCTCTGTGGCCAAAAGTAAGCCCAAGCTTGAACCAACGACCTGGCATCTGTACAAAGCCTGCCTCAACGTATTGCGTATTGGTGAGGTTATTCCCTTCTGCAAAAACAGTCCAATGCGTATTGATCGCGATCAAAACCTTGGCATCTACCACCTGATACAAATCTTGTTCAATGCGCTGCACCAAACGGTATGTGAGGTTCAATTGTACTTTTTCACTAAGGTCAAACAAGGCCTGCCCATTGAGTTGGTGACGCATGCTGGTAATGGCATAGCGCGATTCTTGCTCACTTGTGAAATTGTGTTTGGCCGTGATGTAGGTGTAATTCAAATTGAATTTATTCGGGCCCCAGGTTCCACTTTTATTGAAGTTAAATTGCAGACTCGTTTCCATGCCCGTAAAAGCCACATTGGCAATATTGACAGGCATCCAAGGATTCGGATTGGGCGAAACCAAAGACGTTTCTCGCACCCAGTCAATCATGTTGGTGTGCTGGCGGTAAAAGAGCGCTGCATCGAGTTTCCAAAAATACCCTTTAGGGTTGTACTGATTGCGGTTGTAACGATAACCCAGTTCTGCTGCATTGGAAAATTCGGGCTGTAAATTTGGATTTCCTACATTGGAGGGGTCGGTATAAAACATTTCAGTCCAGGTAGGTACGCGGTTGCCACGGCTGTAGTTGGCAAAAACAAAATGATGATAAGAAAGCGCACGCCCGAGTTGAATACTTGGCATTAGTTGCGGATTTTCTAAATTATAGGCAAACACCAAAAGCCCCGCGGCATAGTCCACTTTACCCAGCGCGCCTTGAGCTTGCACAAACACACTCTGATATTGCCGCTCGCGCAAACCTAAATTACTGCTATTAAGTTGCTCTAAGCGTTGTTCCAAACCAAAAAGGATGTGTTGCCTATTGATATTCACCGATAATTGCGCCTCATAACTCAGCACATTTGAGATGTGGG
>CANHSA010000147.1 GCA_947463345.1 Flavobacteriales bacterium | reverse complement strand
GCAATCTTTGATCGGGCAGTTGCCCTTGCGTGCGGGCAGCATTTCTATTGGCGTATTTCCGCTGGAAGAGCTGCAAAAAAATGCCGCGCTGCGCTCAACGCAGGTTGCTTATGTAGCGAGTATGTTTGCTGGGGTAGAGGCCTTGACGCTGCGCGCTTATGTTTCGCTCGGGCGCGTCCCTCACTTGGGTGCTTTTGGCCGCTTGCAGCCAGCCGATTTAGAAATTGTAGATGAGGTGCTCCAAGCGCTCAATTTAAGCGACTTAGCCCAAAAGGATACGCGAAAGTTAAGCGACGGCGAACGTCAGCTCGCCAGTTTGGCACGTGCAATCGTTCAGGATACACCATTGATGGTTCTAGACGAACCCGCCTCCTTTTTGGATTATTTCAATCGGGAATTATTGCTAGATCAACTCCAACAGTGGGTACAGCAAAAACCTGAGCGCACAGCTGTTTTTTCGAGTCATGACATCGATTTGTGCTTACAAAAGGGCATACCGATGCTGGTGTTGCACCAACATAAACTAACGTTGTTAGACAAGCCAAGCAAACAAGAAGTAATGGCCTTGCTTTAGATGGTCATGATGTCTTTCTCTTTTAGTTCGAGAAGTTCATCGACTTTTTTGATGTAGCTATTGGTGATTTTTTGCACTTCTTCTTCGGCATCTTTTGACATGTCTTCAGATAAGCCTTCTGATTTGAGGTCTTTGATCATGTCTAAGGCGTCTTTGCGGTTGTTGCGGACACCAATTTTTGCGTTTTCAGCTTCGGTTTTGGCGCGTTTCACTAAATCGCGGCGGCGCTCTTCGGTAAGTGGCGGCACAGCAATAATAAGTTGTTCGCCGTTGCTTTGTGGATTGAGTCCAAGATTGGCATTGATGATGCCTTTGGCGATGTCGTTGATCAGGGGTTTTTCCCAGGGTTGAACAATAATAGTGCGCGCATCAATGGTATTGACGTTCGCTACTTGTTGTAATGGCGTCATGGAACCGTAGTATTCTACCATAACACTGTTCAACATGGCAGGGCTTGCTTTGCCTGCACGGATTTTGAGGAGTTCGTTTTCGAGGTGATTCAAGGATTTTTGATTCGCTTCCTTGAATTCGTCGTAGATCATTGAAAGTTCTTCTATCATGATGCGCTAACTAAAGTTCCAACATGCGCTCCTTCCATTAACTTGCGTAAATTGCCGGGAGTGTCCATGTCAAATACGATGATGGGTAAATTGTTTTCTTTGCAAAGCGTAAAGGCGGTCATGTCCATGACATTGAGGCCTCTTGCATATACTTCGTCAAACGAAATTTGATCAAATTTAACTGCTGAGCTATCCTTAAGTGGGTCTGCAGTATAGATGCCGTCTACGCGTGTTCCTTTCAGAATGACCTCTGCATTGATTTCAATGGCGCGCAAAGAAGCAGCAGAATCTGTTGTAAAGAATGGGTTACCGGTTCCGGCACCAAAAATAACGACTCTACCTTTTTCTAAATGACGAACTGCCCTGCGGCGCACAAATGGCTCGGCAATTTCTTTCATTTCAATAGCAGATTGCAAGCGGGTTGTGACACCAACCGACTCTAGCGCTGACTGTAGGGCCATAGAGTTGATCATGGTGGCGAGCATGCCCATGTAGTCGCCGTGGGTGCGGTCCATGCCACCTTCTTCGGCTTGTACGCCTCTGAAGATGTTGCCACCACCAATTACAATTGCGATCTCAACACCTAACTGATGTAGTTCTTTGATTTGAAGTGCATAGGCGCTGATGCGCGCGTTGTCTATGCCAAATTGTTTGTCTCCCATTAGAGACTCACCTGAAAGTTTGAGGAGTATGCGTTTGTATTTCATATGCAAGACAAATATACTATGAATCGTGTTTATTTGGGTTTAGGGTAAAAAAAAAGCTACCGATGTCGATAGCTTTTTTAAATATGGATGTTTGCTTAGCTCAAAGAGAAACGTTTGAACTCAGAAACAGTAAGACCTGTTGAGGTGCTGTTTAAGAATTGTTCTACAGTGAGTTTGTTATCGCGAACAAATGCTTGACTTAACAAAGTGTTTTCTTGGAAGAATTTATTCAAACGACCCATGGCGATTTTTTCAGCCATGTCAGCTGGTTTGCCTTCTTGGATAGCCAATTCTTTACCGACTTCGATTTCACGCTCAATGGTGCGCTCGTCTACGCCATGCTTGTCGATAGCGATAGGAGCCATTGCTGCAACTTGCATTGCAACCTGACGACCTGCTTCAGCGACATCTTCGCCAGCAACAGTTAAGCCAACAAGTGTAGCCAATTGGTTACCAGGGTGGTTGTAAGCAACAACGTTTTCGGCACGAACAACTGCGTAAGCAGAAAGATCTAGTTTTTCGCCGATGACACCAACTTGCTCAGTGATTTTGTCTTCGACAGAAAGTCTGTCGTCGTATGCTAAAGCTTTTAATTCTTCTGCGGTTTCAGGGAGTTTGTTGAGTGCGAGGTCAACTAAAGACTGAACGAATGCTACATAACCATCGTTTTTAGCGACGAAGTCAGTTTCACAGTTAAGGGTTAAGATCACACCAGCTTTGCTGTCTGCAGTAGCTTGTGCCATAATAAGACCTTCTTTAGCGTCGTTACCACCGCGTTTTGCAGCGATTTTTTGACCTTTTTTACGAAGGATATCGATAGCTGTTTCGAAATCACCGTTGGCTTCAACCAAGGCGTTTTTACAATCCATCATACCAGCGCCTGTCTGTTGGCGCAATTTGTTTACATCTGCAGCTGTGATAGCCATGTTATGAGAGTTTATGGGTGAATTATTCTGCGCTTTCTGTAGCGTCTGCTGCAACTTCTGCTTGTGCTTCAGCTGGAGTTTCGTCTTTGTCAGTAGCTTTCAAATTTTTACGGTCTTCTAAACCTTCTTTGATGGCACCACAAATGGCGTCGAGGATCAAAGTGATAGATTTAGTAGCGTCGTCGTTGGCAGGAATAGGGAAGTCTACCAATTTAGGATTTGAATTGGTGTCTACCATTGCAAACGTAGGGATGTTCAAGCGGCGTGCCTCTGCAAGAGCGATGTGCTCTTTAAGGATATCGACGATGAAAATAGCTGCTGGTTGACGCGTCATGTCTGCGATAGAACCAAAGTTTTTCTCGAGTTTCTCGCGTTGACGGCTTTTGAATAGTTTTTCGCGTTTGTTGAGGGTGTCCCAAGTACCGTCTGATTTCATTTTGTCGATGAGCGACATTTTGCGAATAGACTTACGTGTAGTTTGGAAGTTGGTTAACATACCACCAGACCAACGCTCCGTTACAAACGGCATGTTGACTGCTGCTACGCGCTCAGCAACGATTTCTTTAGCTTGTTTTTTCGTAGCTACGAAAAGTACTTTTTTACCAGATTTAGCAATTTGCTTCATTGCAGCACATGCGTGATCTAGGTGTACGAGTGTTTTGTTGAGGTCAATGATGTGAATACCTTTCTTCTCTTCGAAGATGTAAGGCGCCATTGCCGGGTTCCACTTGCGCTTGAGGTGACCAAAATGTACACCTGCGTCGAGTAGGGATTCAAAAGTTAATTTAGACATATTGTGTTTTTGTTTACGTTCCTATTAAAAAAAGCAACATTGGAGGGGCCAAAATGGCAAGTGCTCCAATGCTTGGATGCTAAACAGTCCAGTAGGCGAATTAACGCTTGGAGAACTGGAATTTCTTTCTTGCTTTTGGTTGACCTGGTTTCTTACGTTCTACCATACGTGGATCACGTGTCATGAGGCCTTCTACTTTGAGCATTGGTTTGTAGTCTGCAGATACTTCTACAAGCGCACGGGAAATCCCTAAACGCACTGCTTCTGCCTGACCATTGATACCACCACCAACAACGTTCACTTTGATGTCGTACTGACCAGCAGTGCCGGTAAGTGCAAATGGTTGGTGAACTTTTGCTTGAAGAAAGTCAATTGGAAAAAATTCGGTCATCTCGCGTTTGTTGATCGAGATTTTGCCGTTTCCTTTGGTTAAATAAACGCGGGCTACCGCTGTTTTTCTTCTTCCTAATGCGTTAATGACTTCCATACTAATTATTTGAGGGTATCAAGATTCAATAATTCTGGTTGCTGCGCTTCGTGGTTGTGTGCAGCACCTTTGTAAACTTTGAGGTTGGTGTAGAGTTTGCGACCAAGTGTATTTTTTGGAAGCATTCCTTTAATTGCCTTCTCGATGAGGCGCTCAGGATGGTTTTTGAGCATGCTCTCAGCAGATGTAAAACGCTGACCACCTGGGTAACCAGAGAAACGAACGTATTCTTTATCTTGGAGTTTAGTGCCTGAAAAGGCGATTTTCTCCGCGTTGATAACGATCACATTGTCACCACAGTCCGCATGCGGCGTGTAACAGGTTTTATATTTTCCACGGATGACTTTGGCAACTTTACTCGCCAAACGTCCGACTGTTTGACCTTCAGCATCCACTACATACCACTTCTTATCGGCAGTTTCGGTATTACCAGCTAACGTTCTGTAACTTAATGTGTTCACGGTTCTTTCTGTTAAATAAAAAACTTAATTTCCCTGAATTTAGGGGTGCAAAGATACAACTATTGTGTTTATTTACAAATGAAAAGCAGAAAAAATCTAAGATTATTTTGCTTTAAAGGCTGAAATCGCATTTCT
>CANHSA010000146.1 GCA_947463345.1 Flavobacteriales bacterium | reverse complement strand
CATTTTCCAGAAAAACTCATTCCTTTGATGATCCACAACATCATCGAAAACAAACCTTTACCCATCTACGGCAAAGGCGACAACATCCGAGACTGGCTCTGGGTAGAAGACCACGCCAGCGCCATTGACGCTATTTTCCACAACGGACGCCTCGGTGAGTCCTACAACGTTGGCGGCCTCAACGAATGGACCAACCTAGAACTCGTGCACTACCTCTGCCAGTGCATGGATGAAAAACTCGGCCGCCCAGAAGGGAAATCTGCTGAACTCATCACCTACGTTACAGACCGCGCCGGCCACGACAAACGCTACGCGATAGACGCCACCAAATTAGCCACTGAACTCGGCTGGAAACCCTCCGTTACCTTCGAAGAAGGCCTCAACCTCACCATCGATTGGTACCTCGCCAACCAAGACTGGGTTGCAAAAGTAACGAGCGGCGACTACCAAGCGTATTATGAAAAGATGTATATTGGGAGGTAAATGAGCATCCTACAAACCCTCTTCGGTCCAAGCAAGCGCAAAACGCCTTTCGATTTATCGAAACTAGGCGTAGACATGCACTCGCACCTCATCCCTGGCATAGACGACGGCGCCCCTACGATGGATCACAGCATAGCGATGCTCAACAAATTTGCCCAATTAGGCTACCGAAAAGTAATCACGACGCCACACATCCTCGGTGAAGTGCATCCGAATACACCTGAAATCATCCTTTCGGGCTTAGAAGAAGTCAGAAAAGAACTCAAAGCCCTCAACATTCCGATTGAACTAGAAGCCGCTGCCGAGTACTACTGTGATGAAAGCCTTTTGCCGAAAATCAAAGCAAAAAACATCCTCACATTTGGTGCAAATTACGTGCTGATGGAATTCAGTATGCTCAGCCCTAGCCAATACGAAGCGCAGGCGTTTTTTGACTTGCAAGTGGCGGGATATGTGCCCGTACTAGCCCATTTTGAGCGCTACCCCTACTACCACGGCAATTTTGAGAAAGTAGAGGAGCTGCGCGCGCGCAACATCAAAATTCAGGTCAACTTAGGCTCGCTTACCGGCCACTACGGCCCTGGTGTCAAGAAAATGGCCGAAGAACTCATCAAAAAAGGCCTTGTTGACTTCCTTGGCTCGGACTGCCACCGCATGGAGCACCTGCTCATGATCGAAAAGTACCTCGATGCCCCTATTTACGATGCCATCGAAAAACTCCGCTTACTCAATCCGAGCTTATAAAACTAAGCGCCAAGTGAAGCAATTGAAATGACGTTGATGCCATCCTTGCGCGTGTAACTCATTCCTGTACCCGTGATAATATTTAATGATTTGAGTATGCCACTTTTGAGCGG
This sequence comes from Flavobacteriales bacterium, assembly GCA_947463345.1. Taxonomy (GTDB): domain Bacteria; phylum Bacteroidota; class Bacteroidia; order Flavobacteriales_D; family Crocinitomicaceae; genus UBA952. The sequence goes on along the minus strand of CANHSA010000146.1, from coordinate 3,359 downwards.
GTCGACTAATGCGGCAAAACGCAATAAATTTGCCGCGGCAGCTTCAATTTCACCAACGCCTAATTTAATTTCAAATGCACACCAGTCACCGTTGTATTTTTGAACAATACTATCTACCTCTAAACCACTAGAATCTCGGTAATGATATACTTTGGCATCATTTGCCTGGCCATAAACGCGCAAATCATGAACTACCATAGATTCAAACAAAAAGCCAGTAAATTTGAGGTCATTGATTAAGGCTTGCTCATTAGCACCCAGTGCTGCTACAGCTAAAGACACATCAGTAAAGTGCCGCTTTGCTGAATTTCTCAACGTGTGTGTAGAGCGGATATGTGTATTCCAAGCGGGCTGATCTTCGATGATCATGAGCCGCTGGAGCACATCTAAATAATCATAAATAGTTGGCCGAGAAAGACTATTACCCTCGTGTGCCTTAATGTCTTTTTCTAGAACGGTGTTGTCTACGAGTGTGCTGGTATTGCGCGCCAAAGACTTTAACAAGCTTCTTATTTTGAGGGGGTCTCTTTTTGTTTGAGACACCCTACTCATATCTACATCTGCTAATAACTCAACATACGCTCTATTGATATCTGCGGCTTGGGCTACAGAACTATTGATTTGCCGAGGAAATCCACCTTTGATGAGCTGACTGATAATCAGGTCAATTTCAATAGGTTCATCGACTATTTCTACAGGTTTTGCAGCAAATAAGTCAGCAAGACTTATTTTACCTGAAGACAAGCCTAATTCTTGCCAAGACATGGTCCTCATGTCCAAAATAGTGAATCTTCCTGCGCCTGAATGTAGTTTCGTATCTTCTTGCGGATGTGCTGATCCCGTTAATATAAACTGTGCATTGACCTGACGCTTGTCTACTTCGCGCCTAACGTAATTCCATAAATTGGGTAATACTTGCCATTCATCGAGTAAACGAGGTGTTGCACCCATCAAAATTCGACTTGGCGCAGTTTCAAATAAAAGTGGGATATTGTTGTCTTGGTCAAGATGTACGACACTTTGAGCAAATTGCATGGCGGTTTCAGTTTTACCACAAGCTTTTGCCCCACGTATCAAGACTGCTCCACTGGCTGCGAGCTTACGCTGTAATTCTTTGTCAATAAGCCTATTGATGTATTCCACGTTGTAAATATTTATACAAATATAAAACCTATTTTACATATTATTAGCATTTTACTTTACAAATTATAATAATTTCATTTTACAAAATAGAAGCATCTTACTTTACAAATTATTGCAGAAAAACTCCACTTACTCAATCCGAGCTTATAATTGCTATTTTTGAAGCGCAATGCTTTTCAATTCATTTGAATTTTTCCTATTTCTACCCCTTGTTTTCGGCCTCTATTGGTTCGTTTTCCAACACAAGCTGCGCGCCCAAAACCTCCTTATCTTACTGGCAAGCTATTTCTTCTACGGTTGGTGGAGTTGGGCTTTTACAGGGCTTTTGCTCCTCAGTACCCTCCTCGATTACGCTTATGGTTTCGGTGTGGCCGCAGCAAATCGGCGTAAAGCAAAAATTTTTCTTTGGCTGAGCATCATCAACAACCTCGGTATTCTTGGGGTTTTTAAATACTATAATTTCTTCGCAGTTCAATTCCAGCAAGGATTTGAATTACTCGGTATACACAGCAACCCAACCTTGCTCAACATCGCACTTCCTATCGGGATTTCTTTTTATACTTTCCATGGGATGTCCTACGTGTTTGACATCTACCGTGCGCAACAAAAACCGGTTCGCAACATTGTAGACTACGCCGTTTTTGTGAGTTTCTTCCCTTTGCTCGTTGCGGGGCCTATTGAACGCGCCAGCCACTTATTGCCACAAGTACAAAAAGTACGCAGCTTTCGCTATGCACAAGCGCTTGACGGGCTGCGCCTGATCCTTTGGGGGCTTTTCAAAAAGGTAGTGATCGCCGATGGCATTGCCCAACTCATCGATCCTGTTTTTACGCACTATACCGACTACAATAGCGCCACGCTTATTTTGGCGGCCATTGGCTTTTCGTTTCAGATTTACGGCGACTTCTCTGGCTATTCAGACATCGCGCTCGGCACCGCCAAACTCTTCGGCTTTGAACTCCTAAGTAATTTCCGCTTTCCGTATTTTGCGCGCGATATCGCTGAATTTTGGCGGCGTTGGCACATCTCGCTCTCCTCGTGGTTCAAAGACTACCTCTACATTCCGCTCGGCGGCTCCAAAAACGGTCAAAACAAAGCCATCCGCAACACCTTTATCATCTTCTTAGTGAGTGGTTTTTGGCATGGTGCAAGCTGGAATTTCATTCTTTGGGGCTTCCTGCACGCTTGTGCTTTCTTGCCCCTGCTCCTGACCAACCGCAACAGAAAATACAGCCAAGAAATAGTAGCTAGTGACGCCAGATTTCCATCAGGGAAGGAGCTTTTGCTTATGCTTGGCACCTTTACGTTTGTCACCTTCGCCTGGATTTTCTTTAGGGCCGACACCCTCCAGAACGCATTCGGTTTTATCGATGGATTGTTCTCTAATTGGGGCGAGTCAACAACCCTCAAACCCAATTACATCCTCTTTTTAATCCTAATTTTACTGCTCATCGATTGGTACTTGCGCCGAGACGAGCGCAGCTTAAAAGTACCCGCCAACCGCTTGCTGCGTTATGCCATTTATCTGAGCCTGACCTTTGCCATCCTTTTTCACATGGATGGCGAACAATCCTTTATTTATTTTCAGTTCTGATGCGCAGGTTCCTCACCAAACTCCTCCAATTTGTGCTGCTCTTCTTGAGTTGTATCTGGTTGGCTTTGGCACTCATCGCGCTGTCTACCAACTGGACCCTTCAATACGAATACAAATATTTCGGGCACCGCACCCACTGGGGCAGCAGCTTAGAACGCGTCGCTGAATTTGAGCATTGGGCCGAGCAAAATGCACAGCAACCAAAAGGCCTCATCGTTGGAAGCTCCACGGCCTACCGCAACATTAATCCGCACATACTTAGCGACCAAACCCACATCAATTGGTTCAATTACGGCAGCAGCAACCAGAGCCCCAAAATGAGTTACTACTTGCTTGAACAAGCGCTGCAACAAACCCACCTTGATTACGTCCTACTTGATATTTATGGCCCTATTGTCAACAACGATGGCCTAGAAGCAGCCTTTGACCTCGTTTATAACTCAGATCTGGCCAGCTGGCAAAAAACAAAACTACTGTGGCACTACCCCAACGTGCAACTATGGCTGCGCTACGGCTATTCCTACACCAAAAACCTACTGCCTTGCCCCACCTACATCATTCATGACAGCACAAACGGCACCTATCTGAAAAAAGGATTTGTGTGCAGCAACCAGCCCGCCCT
>CANHSA010000145.1 GCA_947463345.1 Flavobacteriales bacterium | reverse complement strand
TCATGACCAACTTTGTCTGGAATTGGGACGCCTTCTTTAAAAAGTTCCGCATTTAATTACTGAGGTTCCGTTACCATTTGCTCTTCATGAGCATGTATTGGTTTTCTAAAAACTATTTTACCGTCGAACATATCCATGACCACATTCTGGGTTTTGTCTACTTTTTGAGCTAAAATAGCTTTAGATAACTCGTTGAGTACTTGTTTTTGAATCACGCGCTTCACTGGCCGAGCGCCAAAGAACGGATCATAGCCTAAAGTTAAGATGTGCTCAAAAGCATCTGGCGTAACTACCAAATGAATGTCTGAAAGTTGTAATTTGAGTTTGAGCTCATGGAGTTGCATGTCTACAATTTGTGCCACCTCTTTTTTGGTGAGTGGCAAAAACAAGATGCTTTCATCGATGCGGTTCAAGAATTCTGGTCGAATGGTTTGGCGCAGCAACTCGAGCACCTCAACTCTTGTTGCCTCAGCCACTTCTGGATAGGCTGCTTCTTTTGCCTTTTCGAAACGCTCGTGAATGAGCTGCGACCCTAAATTGGAGGTCATGATGATGAGCGTATTTTTAAAGTTTACCAAACGACCTTTGTTGTCGGTGAGCCTGCCGTCGTCTAGCACTTGAAGCAAGATATTGAATACATCCGGATGCGCTTTTTCGATTTCATCGAGCAAGATGATCGAGTATGGCTTCCTGCGCACGGCTTCAGTGAGTTGCCCGCCTTCTTCGTAACCAACATAACCCGGAGGCGCGCCAACGAGGCGGCTGACCGCGTGCTTTTCTTGGTACTCGCTCATGTCAATGCGCGTCATGGCTTGCTCATCGTTGAATAAATAGGCGGCCAACGCTTTGGCTAACTCCGTTTTACCAACTCCTGTTGTACCTAAGAAGATAAACGATCCAATTGGGCGCTTGGCATCTTGCAAGCCAGCCCTGCTGCGCCTAATGGCATCGGAAAGCGCGGTAATGGCTTCTTCTTGCCCCACCACGCGCTTATGGAGTTCTTCTTCGAGGCGCAGCAGCTTGCCGAGTTCACTTTCTAGCATTTTGCCCACAGGAATACCTGTCCATTTGGAAACAACTTCAGCGATTTCGGCAACATCTACAACTTCCTTGATGAGTTTCACTTGCGTTTCGAGCACTTGTTGCTTTTCTTTCATTTGGTCTAGCGCAGCCTCTGCCTCTTTGATTTTACCGTAGCGCAACTCAGCCACCTTTGCGTAATCGCCCATGCGTTCTGCTGCATCGGCTTCAAATTTGAGGGCTTCTATTTCTTCTTTGGCGCGCTGAATGCCTTCAATGAGGTCTTTTTCGGCTTGCCAACGGCTTTGTAAACTCATGCGTTGTTCTTGCAACTTGAAAAGCTCGTCTTCTACTTGCTGCAAGCGCTTTTGGTCGTTTTCTCGCAGAATAGCGGCTTTCTCGATTTCTAGTTGCATGATTTTACGCTCAACCTCATCGAGTTCTTCTGGCTTCGAATTGATTTCCATTCGGAGTTTAGCTGCAGCTTCGTCAATTAAATCAATCGCTTTATCTGGCAAATGACGGTCGGTAATGTAGCGCTGAGAAAGCTCCACTGCCGAAATAATCGCTGCGTCTTTGATGAGCACCTTGTGGTGATTTTCGTATTTATCCTTGATGCCGCGCAAAATAGAAATGGCGTCTTCTGTACTTGGTTCGTCGATGAGTACTGTCTGAAAACGACGCACAAGCGCCTTGTCTTTTTCGAAATACTTTTGGTATTCATTTAAGGTAGTGGCCCCAACTGCGCGGAGTTCACCTCTGGCCAAAGCTGGCTTTAGAATATTGGCTGCATCCATAGCGCCTTCTCCGCCACCGGCTCCAACTAAGGTATGGATTTCATCGATGAACAATATGATTTCACCCTCGGCTGCAATGACCTCCTTGATCACCGACTTGAGGCGCTCTTCGAATTCACCTTTGTATTTGGCTCCTGCGACCAAAGAACCCATGTCTAAGGAATAAACCGTTTTGGTTTTGAGGTTCTCGGGTACGTCACCCGCAATAATGCGATGAGCCAAACCCTCGGCAATGGCGGTTTTACCAACGCCTGGCTCGCCAATGAGGATGGGGTTGTTTTTGGTGCGGCGGGTAAGAATTTGTAAAACGCGTCTGATTTCGTCGTCGCGGCCAATGACGGGGTCTAGCTTGCCTTCTTCGGCGAGTTTGTTGAGGTTTTTGGCGTATTTTTCTAAAGATTGATAGGTGGCGTCCTGATGGGAGTCATTGACATTGGCGCCGTTTCTGAGTTCCATAATTTGTGTTTTGAGTGTTGAACTTTTTAATTGCAGGTCTTTTAAATAGCGAGCTGCCGCATCTTTGCCTTCGAGCAGTGCCAAAAACAGCACTTCTATGGCCACAAAACGGTCCTTGAGCTCGACTTGGATTTGGAGTGCGCGTTGCAAGAGCGCTTGAAAATCAGCACTTGCATAAGGTTGAGTAGCACCCGTCACTTTTGGGTAGGACGCCACAATAGCACTGGCGCCTTTTTGAACTTCTTGGAGTTGCAACTGGTTCTTTTTGAGCAAAAAACCAATGACATCAGGGTCATTTTCTAAAAGAGCGAGGAGCAGATGCCCGGGTTCTAGTGCTTGTTGGTTATTGGCAAGTGCCAAAGACTGGCTCTTTTGGAGTATATCTTGTGAGCGGTGGGTGAATTTTTCAAAATCCATAGCAAATTGTCTTGTTTGGTATACCCCGCTCAAATGCTACACCAGCAAAAATTTAGCGACAAACTTTCCGAATTCAAACCGATTTTCATGACAAAACAACCGATTTTACGTGGATTTACAGAATTCTCACCTGTCAATGTAACCATTCTTTTGCACTTTGCGTTAAGCAAGGCAACTCATGATTTATCCGGGCAACGGACGAAAAGGTATTCCTGCTCAAATGCCACATGGGGCATGCAGGAATTGTTTGTTGTTTGTTTGAAAGTCTCGCTTCGGCGGGACTTTCTTTTTTTAGATACGATAGGTCAATACTTACTCTACGCAGTTCATGATATCTTCGAACCAGCGCACTTTTTCTTTATCCTTCATGGCCTCGCCTTTCTGAGCGCAGGCAGCCATGATATCTTCATCTTGATCTGCGATGGGTTTAGAAAGTTCTTGACCACAAGTACAAGCGTCTGGATCAGTGGAGGTGCAACTTGAAAAAACAACAAGAATAAAGAAAAGGAAGATAGGTAGTTTCATGGGCTAAAGTTAAACATTTCATTTGCTTTTTGTATTTTCGTTGCCATGCTCAGAACAACACTTTCTTTCTTGATGGTCTTTGCTTTCAGTGTAACTAGTTTTGCGCATGAATTTTACTTTGCCTACGCCGAGCTCACCTATAACGAACTTCAGCAGCGTTTTGAGGGCACCATTATCTTTACGACTCACGACCTCGAACGCGCAATAGAACCAAAAGGGACGCTCATCGGTAAATTTGAAAAACTAGATGAAACATCAGCCGAGTTAAAGCTCATTGAGCATTACATCAATGAACATTTCCAAATCAATTACGGTTGCGCCCTCGATTCTAATGCCGTAGATGCTTTTTGCAAGAGCCAATTTACGCTTGAAGGCATTGTAACCCAACTCAATGGCACCATTGAATGTTATATCTCTTCAAGCGCAGGTGCGCTGTACAACCCGGTCCAATTTAAATTTGATGCGCTCATGGAGCGTTATACCAACCAACAGAACAAGCTCACCTTTATTTACAGAAATCAAAAGGAGACCCTATCCTTCTTGCTTTACGATCAACAAAAATATTTTACCCTGAAACCATGAAAAAATTAGCCTTTGCTCTTTTTACCCTTGCTAGTGGTGCAATGGTAGCCCAAACCAAATTTGCGCAGCTCGACCAACTTTTACCCACGGCCAATAGCTACCGCGCTGCTTCCGGCGCACCCGGACATGCCTATTATCAACAAAAGGCCGACTACAAAATGACACTCGTCTTGGACGACGACAAACAGCGCTTAGACGGCACCGAAACCATCACCTACACCAATAACTCGCCAGATCCATTGGCTTATTTATGGTTGCAGCTCGACCAAAACATCTATGACCAAAATGCAGACAGCAAGCTTATTGAGGTCGAGAAAATGGAAAACTTTAAAAGTGTTTCTGATTTGCGCAAGCGCGACTTCTATTACGACGGCGGTTTCAAAATTGAAAAGATCACCAACATGAGCGGCCAACCCATGAGCTACTTTATCAACAAAACCATGATGCGCATCGATTTAGCGAAACCACTTATGCCTGGGCAAAACATTTCGTTTCAAATCAAGTGGTGGTACAACGTCAATGACCGCATGCAAGTCGGCGGGCGCTCTGGCTACGAATATTTTGAAGCTGATAAAAACTACCTATACACCATAGCGCAGTTTTTTCCGCGCATGTGCGTTTACAACGACGTAACGGGTTGGCAAAACAAGCAATTTTTGGGTCGTGGCGAATTCACGCTCCCTTTTGGAGACTACGAAGTGAGCATTACCGTTCCTGCAGACCACATCGTTGCCGCAACTGGCGAATGTCAAAACTATGCGAGCATCCTCAGCCCAGAGCAACGCAAGCGCTATGAACTCGCTAAAAAATCAGACACCCCTGTTGTGATTGTCACGCAAGCCGAGGCAGAAGCTGCTGAAAAGAACAAAGCGCAAAAAACAAAAACATGGGTGTACAAAGCCACTAATGTCCGCGACTTCGCCTTTGCAACT
>CANHSA010000144.1 GCA_947463345.1 Flavobacteriales bacterium | reverse complement strand
TGTACCCAATCCCAACCTCAGATATCGTACTCAATCCGAATTTACAACAGAATCCGGGTTTCTAATCTTCAAAATGTTGATTGATGGAAAGGGGGGAGTTTTCGAACTCTCCCTTTTTTTGTGAATTAAAGTTGTCGGGAATAGGAAAGTCTGGTCAAGGGTTGAATACCGCTTGATCTTTCGCGTAAACCCACTTGAAATTTAAGACTTTGTTTTTTTGGAAGTTCAATATCCGCACCGACAAAATAGCGCCACTGCACGGTTGCACCACTTACTAAAACCTCAGTTGGTGTGTATACGATATTGGCATTCCAACGGTAAAAATGTTCGGCGCTGATTTGCGGGCTCAACGGAAAATTTTTGATATCATAGCTCAGGCTGAGTTTATTGCGCCAGATACTACTCATTTGTTTGCCAGTTTGTATGCTCCATTGTTGCGTTGAGCTCCAAGAGAGGTCTAGGCGTTTGGGGCCAAAATCAAAAGCATCTAAAATGGAGATATCTGTTCCAATTTGAAATCTTTGAGACAAACGATCTGCTTGGAGTGTAAATTGATCCCCTTTTTCATTGCTCACCAAACGGTAGGCACCAGCGATTTTAATTCCGTCCAGCACTTGAAAAGTTGGCCCAACATCGATATAAAGCCGATCAAAACCAACTCCCAAGTTTTGCCGATAACCTAACTCAAATGAAGTTTTGAACGATTTATTCCATTTTTTTGTCATACCTGCGTCAAGCCAAAGACCTGTTTGCGCACTTGCCAATTGGCAATAAAAAAGGATAGGAAGGAGTAATTTTTTCATTAATAATAGATTTGAAGTTGCCCAATATCTTTGATGCTTTCTTTCACTTCAATGAGTACATTCTGACTCACTTCTTCAGGTATATTTGAGCTATTTGCTTGATCACCTACCACATAAACCTTATAGTTACCTACTTGCAGATTTTCAAAAATAAATTCTCCATTTGAATTTGTCCTCACATCTTCGCTTGGATGGGTGTCGTCTCCATAGCAAATATAAACACGTTTTTCGGCCATAGGTACAAGCGCGGTGCTCAGAAAATTGGCACTGCCTTGATTGACAACATCTGTTGCAAAATTGGTTGTTCCGTTATCGAGGTCAGCAATGTCGTTGACTTGCTTGTATACCAAAGTAAGCATATCTTGACTCAAGGTCATATTAAAATTCAAGGGACTAATTGTAGACAGTTTGTTTTTGACCGCTTGCGCAATTTCTAAATTAGAGTCGCTGTAGTTAAATACAACTTCAAGACCGATTCTACCGGCAAGTCCGGGATCAGCAGCGGAAACCCAATTGGGGTTTTTAAAATAGATATAATAGTTGTCGTTGTTACTCACCTTATTGAGTAAGAAATAATCACCGTGTTCTAGTTGCCCTCCGTCGGTAAAAATAAGTTGCTGAATTTCGACTTCGCCAGGTATAAATTCCTGCCCTATGACTTTGCCCTTAATAGCCGATGTTCCACCAGGGCCCGGATTTTTCTTCACACAAGAAAAGGTGGTGAATAAGATGCCGAGAAGTAGGAGGGATACGCTAATCGTTTTTAATGACTTTTTCATAGATGCCTTTGTTGGGTTCTGAAACAAAATAAATTCCATTTTTGAGGGAACTCAAATCTAAATCAATGGAATTGGACTGGTAAGGAATAGTCGATATTTTTTTACCAAATAAATCAATTAAATATAATTCTCCTTGGTTTGGTAAACCGGAAATAGTCAACACCGATGAAGTTGGATTGGGAAACAATTTGATTGACTCATTATTCGACTCAGAAATATTTGCTGTGCAGGTTCCGAACATATTGGCGTCCATCCAGACAGTTCGGTTCTGGATCCAGGTTTTGAGGTAGTTGACCTCAGCTTGATAACTAGTGCCGACAAAGTTGTTGGGCCAAACATAAGTGCCTAAAATAGGCCATTTTTGGTAGTGTCGTTCTGCCGGAACGGCCAGGAGCGTTGCCATTGAATCGATGTAGTTCAGTAATGCTGAATCACTTAAAACGGTTTGTCTGAGACCAGTCCAGCGGCACTTGACCTCATTTGCAAAAAGGGTATCTTCTAGCATTCTGTTCCACCAAAATGGATTTTGTAAGCCACCGCTGCCTCCACAGATACTATTGAAATTGATTTCCCACCCAGAAGTATTGCCTCCTTGACAATAGTTGGCGTTGCCCCAGGCGATATTGTAATCCCATAAGGGGCCTGCTACGAGTTTGCCACCTTCGCTAAAGCGTTGTTTGTGTAAAAATGTTGAAATGCGGTAGCCGTCGACATTTTTAGACAGTTCGGTGATCAAAAAATAATCGATAAAAGAACCTACATCGATATATGGTTTATAACCTGTCACTGAATTGGTAAAGTTGGGACTTTTAAGCGCGACCTCCCAATCAGTAATGTAATCTTGAATGTACGCTTTTTGTAAAGGATGTATGCTGTCTATTTCTGGATCGTGCAGCTGATAATGAATGGGGCCAGTACCTGGTGCTTGACAGGTATAAGGAGAGGTCCAGGCAATGACGCCGCCAGCTGTGGTTTTGTCTACCTTGACGATGTATCCGCCGGTTAAGTGGTTGTCTTGTGTATCGTTGTAGGTGAGTGGATCAATGTTTACGCGCCCCGGATTGGTCTTGATGCGTTCCATTAAGACGTAAATGCCAATATAGTTGCCATTGAGTACGACTTCACAAAACTGCGTACGCGGTGCCCAGCGGCCTAATTCATTGCCGAGTTTATAGGTTAACACGTTGCGCATGAGCGCTTTGTCTGTATAAGGTGCGTAAAGGATCCAGTCGTTGTCTGAGGGCCAATCAAAGAGTGATACGTTATAATTGACAGAGTCGGGTCCGCGGGTTTCTAAGCCATATGATTGTTGTGGAAAACCACCAGACGAGGAACCGCGTTTTTCAATAGCGATTTGCCCATAAAACTCATTGAAATTGTCGTTGATTTGATTGACCTGCCCCGGGCCATTATAAATGATACCCATCATGGCGTCAATTTTAGGCTCATCGGGAATGGCAATGCCGTCGGTGTCGATGACGACGATTGGCAGCGTTGAACTGTCAAAAATAGTAGGCGCCATAAACCAAGAAGGTGTTGTGTAAAATGTTTGGTTTGTATTGGATGTGCCAATACTCAAAAATGGCCTGCAAGTGAAGTCTGAGGAGTTTATCGTTTGATTGAAAACGGCAATGCAAAGGGTATTGTTTCCGGTAAGTAAGATATTCTGAAATTGGCTCGGGGATAGTAAACAAAGTTCAGGTTGTCCATTTTGATACAGTTGTGCTTCGTGGGAGACATTTGCCAACGTAGAAAAGCTAGGTACTCCTGTTGGAATGCCGTTTCGGGCTATTTCTGTACCATTGAGATAAGCAATGTATCCGTCGTCGTAGTCCATATGAAGAGCAAGCGCGAGAATGGAGTTGAGATCGTTAATTGTGAAGGATTTGCGTAAAAATACTGCTGAGGTATTGTTGGGTAGAACGGTAAAATCGTCGTTATCGCCAAAGCCAAAACCTCCTTTTGCGCTGATCCAAGAAGCGTCGTTGAAATTACTACTTTGCCAGTTGTTGGGTGTATTGACATTAGGCACTTGGTACTTCCAATTTGTGGAATCGTACAGAATGGTTTCCCAATGATTGAGTTGAGCAAAGCCATTGGCAAAGTTACTTAAACACAAAAGGAAAATTAGGCGAAAGTGCATTACTCTTGCAATTTACGGGAATTTTTAGCCTTCGCCATGAAAAATATACTGAACGCTAATAGGATCCAAGATAAGGAAAGCCCTGCAGGCCAGTCGCCATATTTGGTATAAAAAGTTTGATCTGAACGCAATGTTACCGTTTGCGCAAAGGAAGCTTTGGTCCAGTAGGCAGTTTTCTTGATGATTTTTCCCCTTGGGTCAATACTGCCGCTCGTGCCGGTGTTCGCACTGCGCAAAACCCAACGGCGGGTTTCGATGGCACGCAAGCGGGCAAACGAAAAGTGTTGTTGGTAACCAGGGGTGTTGCCCCACCAGCCGTCGTTGGTAATGATGCACAGTAATTGCGCGCCTTTTTGTACTTGCTGGCGTACTAAATCGCCGTAGATAGACTCATAGCAAATAATAGGCGCAAGTTTAACTTGATCTACACTCAATATTTTAGGTTCTTTTTCAATGCCCAAGGTGCCAGATGTGCCGCCATTTTCAATGGCAAGCGCCGAGAGAAAGGGAAGATAAGCCGAAAACGGAACGAGTTCTACACCTGGAACCAATTTGGATTTATGTGCATACTGCGGCGCTTCTTTTTTGGTGAGTAGTACAGAAGAATTGTAGCTTTCGTACCATTGGCTTGTGTTTGGAATCGGTATGCTAGCGACGGATTGCTTTGTATCAAAAATTTTGACTGTAGAGGCACCGATTAACAAATCAACTTTTGGCCATTTGCTCACTTGCTCTTGAAGTTGTTGACCAAAGGCAAAAGTGTGAAGTTTGTCTTCCAAAAAAGAAAGCGGCAAGGCCGTTTCAGGGGCTATAACGAGGTTCGTTTGAGAAGTAACGTGTCGATTGGCAAGATTGATCAAAGAATCGGCGAAGGCTTCGTTGCTTGCACTCGCTGCAAATTTTTCGGTATACGGATCAATATTGGGTTGGAGAACTACAGCATTTAAATAGTTAGGTTTTTTAACTGTAAAAGATGTTGCAAAGGGAAGCAGTATTTGACTGACCACAATTGGC
>CANHSA010000143.1 GCA_947463345.1 Flavobacteriales bacterium | reverse complement strand
CACGATGGCCAGATGTTATTTGATAGCACCCAAACTTGGAACAAAAAGGAATGGAAAATTGATGAGGTCTATGCCACAACGCTTGCTCGATTTGCTCATGAACCATTCATTGTAGTCGGGATCCATAACGACCCACCAAATAGGTATGCAGAATTTTTTCCGCAAAAGGTGGCCGCATTCATGCCCGATTCTTACCGGAATTTATTGATGGATAAACTTTGGAACGGAGAATTAAAGGCAGATGCCTATTTAAATTGGATAGAGCAAACGTTGGTTCCGTTTATCGAAAAAGAATTTCAAGCTGGCAAGCGCACCAAAGACCGCATGGTCATGGGTTCGAGTATGGGGGGGCTCATTTCGCTTTATGCACTATGTGAAAAGCCAAAATTATTTGGTGGTGCGGCATGTTTATCAATCCATACACCAATGATCAATTATGGCATGTTTGAGGAAGGAATGGTAGAAGCACTCGTGGTTCCGTTTAATATTTATTTAGAAAAAAACTTAAAAGCAGACAAGCGACATTTTCTTTATGTCGATCGAGGCACCGAAACTTTAGATGCCTCTTATAAACCCTATCACGATCAATTATTAACGACGCTTTCAATGGTTGGATACAATACACAAAACCCGCGTTTCTTAGAAGCAATCGTCGAAGGTGCAGGGCATGATGAAATCGCATGGGCGGCAAGATGGCACGTGCCATTATTATTCATGCTAACGCGCAACAATTCCCGATAGTTTTTTACATTTGCTCTACTCAATCAAGCATGAAAAAAATCTTACTCTTTGGTGCAGGTTTGTCGGCCTCCACCCTCATCAAATACTTATTAGAGCGCAGTGTTGCCGAATCTTGGCATCTCCATATTGTCGATCAAGACCTTGATTTAATTCAAGCAAAAATAGGAGCGCATCCAAATGCAACAGCACATTCTTTCAATGCCCTAGATTCTCAGCAAAGGCTACCTTACATTGCCCAAGCCGATTTAGTCATCTCGATGCTGCCTGCTGTATACCATGTGGAGGTTGCCAAAGATTGTATTGCCTTGAAAAAACACCTGATCACACCGTCTTACATTTCTGCCGACATGCGCGCTCTGCACGAAGACGCCAAAGCGGCCGGAATTGTGATCATGAACGAAATCGGAGTTGACCCCGGCATAGACCACATGAGTGCCATGCGCATCCTCGACCACATTAAAGATATTGGAGGCAAACTAGAATCTTTTAAGTCCTATTGTGGTGGCTTAATTGCGCCGTCTTCTGACAACAATCCTTGGCGCTATAAATTCACCTGGAATCCGCGAAATGTAGTGCTTGCGGGGCAAGGTTCTGCAGCATGTTACCGCGAAATGAACGAACTCAAGTATTTGCCCTACCACCGCTTGTTTCAGCGCCTAGATAAAATTCAAATTGAAGGTTATGGCGAGTTTGAAGGCTACGTCAATAGAGATTCGCTTAATTATTTAGAAACGTACCATATTCAAGATATTCCTACAATTTTCCGCGGCACCCTGCGCAGGCCACCTTATTGTGAGGCTTGGGATGTATTTGTTCAGCTAGGCATGACCGACGACGCCTATTTGATGAACGGTTCAGCACAACTTACGCCGCGTCAGTTTTTAAATGCGTTTTTGCCTTTTGAAACGGGGGTTAGTGTCGAAGATAAATTTCTAAAGCTCGTCGGACACCGCAAAGATCTTTTTGAGCTATTTGACTTTTTAGGTTTATTCAGCGATCAAGAGGTTTTCGGCATAGAAAAGGCGAGTCCAGCAATGCTCTTGCAAAAAATATTAGTCGAAAAATGGCGTTTAGCACCCGGAGACAAAGACATGATTGTGATGTATCACGAAATCATTTACTCAAAAGACAACGCCCGCTATACAATTAATAGTTCCTTAGTTGTTGAAGGAGAAGACGAACGCTACACTGCCATGTCTAATACGGTTGGCCTGCCTGTGGCAATTGCTGCAAAGTTGATTTTAAACAAGCAAATTCTCGAACGCGGCGTCACCTTGCCGGTTAGCAAAGAAATATATGCGCCTATCTTGTCAGAACTCGAACAATTTGGCATTACCTTTAAAGAATTAGAAAAACAAATCTAAATGGAAAATCAAGAAAACCACATGAATATCGAATTGTCAGAAGACATCGCTTTAGGCGTTTATTCAAATTTGGCAATCATTACACATTCACCTGCAGAAGTCGTTTGCGATTTCGTTCAGCTGATGCCGGGCATGCCAAAAGGTAAAGTGCGTTCAAGAGTCCTCATGACTCCGCAAAATGCCAAAAGATTTTTACAAGCCCTCGCTGAAAACATCGAAAAATATGAGCAAAATTTTGGCGTCATAGACGAGCCTCAAGCTGGTTTTCCTCCAATGAACTTCGGTACGCCTAACACCATGGCTTAATGCCGCCATGTGGACGCTGAGCGTTTGTATACCTATTTATAATTCCGATGTGCGCACATTGGTGAATGCTTTGTGTCGTCAAATTGATGATTTAAACACAGCGCATATCGATGTAATCCTAATAGATGACGCATCAGCTTCGGCGTTCAATAGTACCAATCAATTTACCCATTCAAAAGTTCGCCTGATTCAATTGGGTCAGAATATTGGCCGCTCTAAAATTAGAAATGCATTTTTGCAATACTCAACGGCAAGCTACCTCCTCTTTATTGACGGAGACAGTACGGTTGCCAACCCCTTCTTTCTTCAAAACTACCTGAACTACCTCACGCAAAACCAAGATACCACTGTTTTGGTCGGGGCAAGTTTATATCAAGTCGAAACACCAGCTGTCGAGCATCGTTTGCGCTGGGCTTACTCTACCCAAAGAGAAAGTTTAGATTTTGAGCAGCGCAGCAAAGAGCTGCATGCTGGGTTCAAAACAAATAACTTTTTGATCCAAAGAAACCTTTTGACGCAATTTCCTTTTGATGAAGAATTAACGGGATACGGTCATGAAGACACCATTTTTGGGCTGCAACTTCAGGAGCACAACATCGAAATAAGCCATATCAATAATCCTGTCTGGAATTTAAAATTGGACACCAATACTGAATTCCTCATAAAAACGGATAGCGCACTCTCCAATTTACTTTGGTTGCAGCAGCGATACAATTCGCCGATGCTTATAGCTACCAATAAGCTCTTAAAGTATTTTGTATGCGCCAATCGCTACATAGTTACGCGATGCTTTCTTTGGGGCTTATCCCTGAAAACCGGATTGTATCGCCGCATCTTAAGAACGGGCAGAGCGCCCTTATTTATTTTTGATTTATACCGCCTCTGCAGGCTTTATCAATTAAACAAAGACGCGAAGCGCGAGCTCCGTTAATACGTCTTTGTCCATATCCCAATGTTCTATTTCAGCCGCTTGATGGCAATTGACTTTTAATTGTTGTAGGCGCTGTGGGTTGGCCAAAAGTGCATTGATGCAAGTCGCAATTGCCTCGGGTGATACAGTTGCTATAATTTCACCACAATCGTGTTTTTGTACAAGGCGTTCAATTTCGATCAGCGGACTTGATACAATAGGTGTGTTTGCCTGAATATAGTCAAAAACTTTATTCGGTAGCGCTAATTGGTAATTGAGACTTAGTGGTTTGTCGAGCGCTAATCCTAAGTCGGCTGCAGCGGTGTAACGCATAAGCTCTGGATAGGGTAGGCGTGGTACAAAACGCACTTTGTCTTGAAGCGAATGGACCGCAACAAGTTTTTTGACTTCAGGTATGACGTCGCCATCACCTACTAAAAACAAAACGGCATTTGAAATGGAAGCCATGGCAAGTACAGCTTCCTCAATGCCACGTTGAACATTTAAACCACTACCTTGAATAATGAGCATTTTTTGGTGCTCAGATAGGCCGAGTTCACTTTTTGACAAGGCGTTAATTGCTTCGAGTTTTTGGGGAACGTTGCGTACAACACTTACATCTACTTGGTACTTGTCCTTAAATATCGTCGCAATAGATTGATTAACGGTACACATTTGCAGCAAACGAGGAAGTATAAAACGTTCAATAGAACACCATATCTGTTGAATCCTTGGTCTGGAAGTAAGTTCGGGTACTTCGGTAAACAGTTCGTGGCTGTCATATAAGATGGGTTTGCGTTTGATCCGACTGACTAAAAATGCTGCTGGAAGGGTATCGAGGTCATTGGCAAAAATAAAATCGAGTTTATTGAAGAGTAAAATGAAGAACAAGCGCAAATTGAGGCTTGCATAGAAGAGCGCACCTTTTTCAAAAGATAATTTGATTCGCTGCGTTTTGTAGGAGCGATTTGGCATCTTCGGACTATTCTTTTTCTGTCGTCCAATTAAAAATACTTGAAAACCAAGCGCCTCTAAAACGGTACAGCTGCGGTGCACGCGGTTGTCAGTAGCGAGGTCGCTAGAGACGGTCATGTAAACTCTTTTTTGACGCATTGAAACAAAAGTAATGATTTCCCGTAAGTCTAGCCTGCAATTGAAAAAGAGCCACCGAATAGTTTGTATAAATTTTTTCAAAAACTCTTTGTGATAAAAAAAAGTTTTGTACATTTGCAATCCCAAAACGCGAGTTAAGGGGTAACGTTCTTTCACAAAATGTGAATTACCAACATTCAAAACAATACAAGCCGATGTAGCTCAGTTGGCCAGAGCAGCTGATTTGTAATCAGCTGGTCGGGGGTTCGAATCCCTCCATCGGCTCCATGTTGGGGAGATACTCAAGCGGCCAACGAGGGCAGACTGTAAATCTGCTGGTGTACACCTT
>CANHSA010000142.1 GCA_947463345.1 Flavobacteriales bacterium | reverse complement strand
CCAAAACCTATTGCTATTAGGAGGCGTGGCTAAGGAAAAGATTGAACTCATTGGCGACCTCCGCTTCAATCGGGTGCTGGCGGCCAAGGCCAATGCCAAAGCCAATCCGAGCCTTGCTGAATTTGCGCAGGGCCAAGACCTTCTTATTTTAGGAAGTAGTTGGCCAGCTGAAGAAGCACTTCTTGCCTCTCTTCTTTCACAACTAAATTGCAAAATTTTGATTGCACCCCACGAGCTTTCCAAGGCCCATTTGCAGCAGTTAAAAACGCAATTCCCAAAGGCGCTTTTCTTTTCAAATGTGCAAGATGCCAAGCTCGCTGAGCAGCAAATCTTGATTTTAGACACCATTGGCCATTTAAGTGCGGCGTATCAGTATGGAAGTGTTGCTTTCATTGGTGGTGGTTTCAGCGGTAGCTTGCACAATTTGCTCGAACCCGCGACCTATGGCTTGCCCTTGCTTTTTGGCCCGAAACATCAGAAATTTCCGGAAGCGCAGCAGTTCTTAGACTTGGGCTATGCCAAGGAAGTGACGAACGCTGAAAGTTTAAAAGAAGCGTTGGATGTTTTCTTCAAAGACAAGCAACAACTGCGCGCACAAATTGAAGCGCAAGTTTTCAAAATGCAAGTTAAAATACCTTATAAACTTGTTAATTGAAAGTAAAGTTTTCAAAATACAAGTTAAATCACTAAATTAGCTTGTAAATTGAAAAGATATGTTTTTTAGATCTCGTCACCAAGATGTGATTGATGCGCTCGAACAAATGCCAATTGTTGCGCTTTTAGGTCCTCGTCAGGTAGGTAAAACAACCCTCTCATTGGCAGTATTACCTTCATTACAAAAATCAGCCATCTACCTTGATCTTGAACTCGAGGCGGATATGCGAAAACTAGATGACCCATCTTATTTCTTGTCGCAATTCAACGGGCATTTAGTTGTCATTGACGAGGTGCAAAGAAAGCCAGATCTATTTGTGGTTTTGAGAAGCATTGTTGATCAGCGCAAGAGAAAGGGCGAACGTTCTGGTCATTTTCTATTATTAGGCTCTGCATCAAAGGCTTTATTGCAGGCATCATCTGAGTCATTGGCAGGTCGTATTAGGTATATCGAACTGACGCCTTTTCATGCGCAAGAATTAGCTGCCAATGAACAAAGTAGTTATAGCTTTGATAAACATTGGTTTCGTGGTGGTTTTCCGGATAGTTATTGCGCTCAGAATGATTTGGAAAGTTGGCGTTGGCGCAGTGATTTTATTCAAACCTATTTGGAAAAGGATATTCCTGCAATGGGTTTAGGGATCGCGGCTACACAATTGCGCAGATTTTGGAGCATGTTGGCACATTTTCATGGACAGCAAATTGTGCAGAGCGCTTTAGCTAGAAGTCTAGAAATTAGTCATACAAGCGTCAAAACATATTTAGATTTACTGACTGATTTTTATATGGTGAGGCAACTGAAGCCTTGGGCTGGCAACCTCAAAAAACGCTTGGTCAAAAGCCCCAAAATCTATATTCGTGATACCGGTATTTTGCATCGCTTGCTTCAAATTTCTTCTTTTGACGTATTACAAGGACATCCTGCTATGGGCTCGAGTTGGGAAGGCTTCGTGGTGGAGCAAATTTTATCGGTCCTCGATGATCGCTGGGATTACAGCTACTACCGAACGGCAACGCAAGTTGAGCTCGATTTGGTTTTGCAAACGCCAACGGGTGAAACTTGGGCTATAGAAATCAAAAGAAGCGCCATTCCAAAGTTGAGTCGTGGATTTTATGAGGCTTGTCAGGATGTAGGTGCGCTGCGCAGTTTTGTTTTGTGCGCAGGTGTAGAACATCAGGTATTGAGCCGAAATGTTGAAATGATCGGTTTATTGGATATGTTAAAACTCCTGCAGACCTATTAATATGCCCTCACGTTGCGTTTTTCCATCCAATTAATGAAAGCGCGGTTCACGACTTTGTTGCCGCCTGGGGTAGGGTAGTTGCCGGTAAAGTACCAGTCGCCGGTGTGGCCAGGGCAGGCCATGTGGAGGTTCTCGACGGTCTGGTAGATGATTTCTACGTCGGCTTGCATGCCCTCAGGGGTGAGCATTTGGGCAATTTTGGCCGAGATTTCGGTGTCGGTGAAGGGTTCGTAGATGCGTTGCACCACGTTTTTCACTTGTTCTTTAGGCAATTGTACTTGCTCGAGCGCTGCTCTATAGACTTCGTCGATGAGGTGAGCTTTGCCGGTCTCGCGCAATAGGGCGATGGCTGCTTCAAAAGCGATGAAGTCGCCCATTTTGGCCATGTCGATGCCGTAGCAGTCGGGGTAGCGGATTTGCGGCGCCGATGAAACCACAACAATTTTCTTAGGGCCGAGGCGGTCCAGAATGCGCAGAATACTTTGGCGCAGCGTGGTGCCGCGCACAATGCTGTCGTCGATCACGATGAGGTTATCGGTGCCGCGGCGAACCGAGCCGTAGGTGATGTCGTAGACGTGCGCAACGAGGTCGTCGCGGGAGTCGTCTTGGGTAATGAAAGTGCGGAGCTTGGCGTCTTTGATGGCGATTTTTTCGATGCGCGCGCGTCGTTTCACTACCTCGGCGATGGCTTCGGTGCTTGCACCAGCGCCCAGCGCCTGAATTTGTTTGATTTTATCTTGGTTGAGTGCTTCTTCCAAGCCTTTGATGAGGCCGTAGAAAGAAACCTCGGCGGTGTTCGGGATAAAAGAAAACACGCTGTTGTCGTAGTCGTGGCCAACGCTGTCTAGGACGTTTTTGACGATCAAGCGACCAAGCGCCTTGCGTTCTTTGTAGATGTCGGCGTCCGAGCCTCTAGAGAAATAAATGCGTTCAAAAGAACACTGCGCTAATGGACGCGGCGCATTGATTTGGATTTCTTTGACTTGGCCTTTTTTCTCGATGATGAGCGCGTGGCCTGGTTTGAGTTCTTGGATGTCTTCTACCTTGAGGTTGAAGGCTGTTTGTATCACCGGGCGCTCAGAAGCCACCACGCAAATTTCGTCGTCTTCGTACCAAAATGCAGGGCGAATGCCACTTGGGTCTCTTAAGACAAACGCAGAGCCGTGGCCGAGTAAGCCCGCCATAGCGTAGCCGCCATCCCAGCGTTCAGATGCCTTCTTCAGGATTTTATCAATTTTGATTTCGTCCTGAATGCGCGCGTAAATATCGGCTTTGGCATAGCCAAGGCTTTTGTAGTGGGCGTAGAGTTCGTCGTTTTCGACATCGAGGAAATGCCCGATCTTTTCCATGACCGTAACGGTGTCGGATTTTTCTTTGGGGTGCTGCCCGAGCTCAACAAGTGTGTCGAAGAGTTCGTCGACGTTGGTGAGGTTGAAGTTACCGGCAACCACTAAGTTGCGGGTCATCCAGTTGGACTGACGCAAAAACGGGTGGCAGCTCTCAATGGAGTTGCGGCCGTAGGTACCATAGCGCAAGTGACCCAAAAATACCTCGCCGGTAAAACCTGCATTTTGCTTTAGAAAGTTGACATCTTTGAGGGCTGAAGGGTTTTCGTCGTAGATGGCCTTGAACTTGGCATTGATCTGATCGAAGATGTCTTGGGTTGGGTTCTTTTGAACGGAGCGCGTGCGCGAGATATAGCGCTCACCGGGTTGCATGTCGAGTTTGATATTGGCAATTCCGGCGCCGTCTTGGCCGCGGTTGTGTTGCTTTTCCATCAACAAATGCATTTTGTTGAGGCCCCACAAGGCTGATCCGTATTTATCGAGGTAGTACTCCAGTGGTTTTTTGAGCCTCAAAAGGGCTATGCCACACTCGTGTTGAATAGGATCACTCATGGTTGGGAATTTGGTGGCAAAGGTAACTCTTTATTTGTAAATTTGTATGGTGAAAGTCTTGACAATCTTCTTTTTAATCACCCTCCAACTCGCTTTGCAAATTGGGGTGCCTATCCACAAACACTTCTGTGACATGGACGGCGCTTTTGCATCGGTGCTGGTAAAAGTCGATCACCAATGCGCCGAACCCCACACCGACCTTCCCCCTTGTTGTCAGAAAGAACAAACCAAAGACAACTGCTGTTCGGACGAAGTAGAGGTGGTCAAGACCAACCTAGATCAGCTCAATTCAGACCAACCCAATTTTTCTTTTGAACCTTTTGAGTTCAGCGTTTTTTTGAACCCAAGCTTTGATCGTTTCTTTTCTCGCCACCGCTCCCACACACCACCTTCAAAATTCCCCCAAAAAAGACCGCCTCCACTTTGGCGGGCCGGTAGGTATATCCAAACTTTTCACCAGACCTGGCAAATATGATCGGACTTGAGTAGAACACAACTTTTGTCTTATCAATTTATTTGTCATGAAATTCATCATCTTATTGGGAAGCCTGTTCATGGTTTTCAACTTTAAAGCTCAAATTCGGGGTGTGGTGCAGGGTGCCGATTCGCTGCAAACCAAACCACTTAAAAATGTCAAAATCACGCTGCTTGGCGCAGGCACCAGCGTGTACTCCAATGAAGACGGCACCTTTGAAATTTTACTCGGGAAGCAAAGCCCCGACACCTTGCTATTTACCATAAAGGGCTACCGTTCAGACCGCTTGGTGGTAACGCGCTCAGACCGTTTTGCTGCACTCAATGTGGTGTTGGTTTCGGGTCAGCTCGTCCGCGAAATTGTGGTTTCTGGCGGCAAGGACGCACATGGCATTTCCAAAATGAAAACCTTGCATGTAGAGGAGCTCACGAGTGCTGAATTCCGCAAGGCAGCTTGCTGTAATTTGTCGGAGTCCTTTGAAACCAACGCTACGGTCGATGTCAGTATGGCCGATGCCATTTCGGGCGCCAAGAAAATTCAGCTTCTGGGTCTAGATGCCGTTTATACCCAATTGCAATTTGAAAACATCCCGTTTTTGCGCGGGCT
>CANHSA010000141.1 GCA_947463345.1 Flavobacteriales bacterium | reverse complement strand
TTGGCAATTTGCCATTTGACGCCATTGACCGTAAAGAAAGAAGGTTGTAGTGCAAAGCTGATGTAGTCTTGGGGAAGAATAGTGGTGCGCCACTTGAGTTCAGAGAAGCCGTTGGTATTCGGGTCCCAGGATAGGATCACATCTTGAACGCCATGAGCACCGGTATTGGTCAGTTTCAAAGAGTGAAAAGTAGTGGAATCAGCAACACTTAACTCATTAACCTCCAATAAACCATTGACTTGATCGTGTGCAATGTGCTGTTGTAAGGAAAGCGCTTTCAAATCAATAGTTTGATACTGTAACCTTGGGCAATTGATGTCGAACTCGAGTGCTTCGTTTTTGGAATCAAAAGCACCGTTGACAATTGTTCCGTTTGCGAGGTCTAAATCGGGTAAGAAGATATTCAAAAGTTCGCGGGTGTTGCGCGCAAGCAAGCTGAATTCAAAGTTGGCGTTTGTGTGCATGAAACTGCGCTGCTCGCCTTCTATTGGTGGATATAAAATGGCCAAGTGATGGGTGAGGTCGTCAAGTAGTGTTTCTTCAGCTAACACACCTTCGATAGAAAAATCGAGAATGGAGCTACTTAAATCGATGTTGGTGTAGTCATTTTGCTGGCGGTAATGCACTTGCGCTAGTTCGGATTGAATAGCGTGGTTGTTGGCGCTGTATTTGAAATCGCGCAGACTCGCAAAACCAACGAGCGAAGACCAACTCGGGCCTTCGATGCCCAAATTTAGTTTGGCGCTAAAGCGATCGTTTTGGAAGCTACTTAAATGCAGCGCACTTAAATCGGCATTTTCGATATTGGCCTGCACTTGATAACTCGGAGCAGCACCAAGATAGAGCTGAACCACACTACTCAAATTCAGGTGGGGGTCTGTAATTGACAGCTTTGCTAAGAGTTGTTCTTGCTGGATTTTGGCTTCCTCGATTGAAACATTGGTGTAGTTGTAATCGTTGACGAAAAGTTGGGTGAGATAAGCACTGGTCTGATCCAAAAGATAAGTACCATCGGGAGCTATAGACAACGAAAACTGACAATTACCGCTCAGCTCACCTATAGCAGATACATCGATGAGTTGCCCAAGGTTAAATTGTTTCAAATCGAGAAAACTGCTATCTGCTACCCCTTTAATAGTGAGCAAATCTGGGTTGTTCTGAATGGAAATTGGTGCCAAAGAAAGCGACCCCAATGCGCTCTTCGCATTGGCAATAGAAACCTGTAAATCATTGATGTTCCCCGTCAATCTGGCATCTTTTAAATCGAAATAACCCGCTTTTTGAAGCAAGTAAGGAATTTCGATGGAGGCTGTGCCAATTGGCAAGTGCAGTGCTGCGATGTCAGCTAATTCGATGTGCGCTTTGGTAATTTGTTCTTGCAACCAAAGTTGGTTGTTGGGTTTACGGAAGTCTGGCAAGCGCAAATTAGCCTGAATTTGGGTGGCTTTGCCAAAACGCAAGTTGAGGTCCTGGATGCGGAGCTCGCGGAGTTTGTCTTTGACCACACCTGACACATAAACGGTTTGGTCCATGCCGCGCATTTCGGGAGCAAAATAGGCGATGTCGTGCAAATTCAACTTACTAGGGGCCATTACTGCGTCAAAAACAACGCGGTCATCAAAAGCGTTGAAATCTTCGCTTGAACGGGTGCGCAGCGCTAGTTTAGGAATCAGTAGGCGCGATTTGGAGGTTTGAAGATTGGCTTTGCGCAGCACCAACCCTTTCGAAGAAAAATAAGCAAAGGTTGTGAGCTTATCTAGCTGAAATCCGGATCTTTCTAAAAATTTGAGTTGGCGAATTTGACAACTAAAACTAGAGCCCTTAGATAGAATTTGTGTGGCTTTCAAGTGCAGATCTTTGAGCTCTAGATGGTCGAAATCAATGCCGAAATCGAGGGTGTCTTTGCGCAAATCGTGGTAACTCAAATTGATGTGTGCCAAGGAAAGTTGCGCGAGTTCTACCTGAAAATCTGTGGAGGACTTACTTGGCGTGTCGGAAGCAAAATACTCCTCAATAAAGGCAAAATTATAGCTGCCGTTTTGTGCGTCGCGCGCTAAATTGACCTTACCACCATACAACCTCAGCTCTTTGATCAGGACTTTATTCTGCAACAATTGAAATTGATCGAGCCCTAAATAAAGGTGTTTGAGCGCCAAAATTGGCTGCTTTTTGTCCTGGGCTTCTAAATAAACATCTTTGAGATCAATGTAGCGAAACAAAACGATATCAACAGCGCCGATATCAACTTTCGCATGGAGTTCAGAACTGAGATAGGCCGTGGCGCGATTGGCCAGATAGGTCTGGACCCAAGAACTGCGGATGGCAAAAACCAAAAAAATGACAAGGATGAGCAACCACTCTAAAAGAATGGCAAGCGTTAGGCCCGCGATTTTGAGTACCTTTGTCATGTTTGTTACAAAATTAGCAATCTTTTGACAGCAAAACCCAAGATTATACTAGGCATTGAGTCTTCCTGCGACGACACCTCCGCGGCCATCCTCGTCGGTAACGAAATTCGTGCCAATATCATTGCTGGCCAAGCCGTACACGAAAAATTCGGCGGTGTGGTTCCTGAATTGGCCAGCCGTGCGCATCAAGAAAACATTATTCCGGTTGTTCAGACCGCACTCCAAACCGCTCAAATTTCACTTTCAGACCTCGATGCCATTGCCTTTACCCAAGGGCCCGGCCTCATGGGTTCGCTCACCGTTGGCACTTCTTTTGCCAAAGCAATGGGTTTAGCGCTCGGCATTCCGTTAGTTGGCGTGCACCACATGAAAGCCCATATTTTGGCGCATTTTATCGACGACGCCAGCGACCTCAAACCCAGTTTTCCGTTTTTATGCCTCACCGTAAGCGGTGGACACACCCAAATTGTGCGCGTCAATGACGCCCTGGATATGCAAGTGCTGGGCAGCACCATAGACGACGCAGCAGGAGAAGCCTTCGACAAAGCTGCAAAAATGCTAGGCCTACCCTACCCCGGCGGGCCGCTCATCGATCAATACGCCCAACTCGGTAATCCAAACGCTTTTGAATTTGCCAAACCCCAAATTAAAGACCTCGACTTCAGTTTCAGTGGCTTAAAAACTTCCATTTTATATACATTGCAAGCTGCCGAAAAACAACAACCCAACCTTCGTCAGGACAAGCGCAATGACCTCTGTGCCAGCATTCAAAACAGCATTGTGTCCATATTAATGGCCAAACTCGAAAAAGCAGTCAAGGAAACGGGGATACAAACCGTTGTCATTGCAGGCGGTGTGTCGGCCAATTCTGAACTCAGAAAACGCTTACTTGACAAAAAAGACGCAGGTTGGAAGGTCGGCATTCCCAAAATGAGCTATTGCACAGACAACGCGGCCATGATCGCCATGGCGGGCTCTTTTTATTTAGCCGCGGGCCACACCGTTGGGCAAGATGTAGCTGCAGACCCACGCCTCAAATGGTAACCAAAGGCACAAATTATTGCCAATATTTTTTGTAATTTCGAGAGTTCTTAGTTTTCAAACCATGCGCGCCGCACTTCAACTATTGGTATTCTTCTCTCTATTAAGCACTTGGGCTTTTGGTCAAGAGAAAATTCAATGGAGTTTTGAATTCGAACCTTACCCGGCGTCGCTTCAAATCAGTGCCAAAATTGAAAACGGCTGGCATCTATATGCCCTTGATTTAGATCCTAGTATTGGCCCCGTTCCAACACAAATAGTTTTAGAAAAAAATAAAGCGGTACAAGTTCTAAATGGTTTTGAAGCAGCTACCAAAGCCAAGCAATCCTATGACCCTAATTTTGGAGCCGAGGTTTCCTATTTTGAACAAAGCTTTGAAGCAAGCAACCGCATCAAAGTCAAAAAACCAACCACGGTCAAAGGCGAACTCACTTACATGCTTTGCGACGACAAGCGTTGTTTACCGCCTCAAACCATCCCTTTTGAAATCAAGGTCACCCCTTACAAATTAGAAAAACCAAACTAACACCAATGAAAGCTCTTCTTTTTAGCATCCTCTTTTTAGGCCTATCCTTTGCAGGAACAGCTCAAGATTTCATGTCGCAATTCATCAAATGGAACTGCACTGTAGAAAAAATCGATGAGAGCCATGCCAACCTGGTTTTTACGGGTAAATTGGTCCCTGAATACCATATTTTTAGCCTCAAGCACGACCCCATGGCTGCCGACGGCACGGGCATTGTTCCCGAGTTTAAATTTAAAGCCGATAAAAACTTTAAAACGGTTGGTAAAGTTTTTGAAGTAGGCATTCCACTCGTTCAAAAAGACGAGCTCGGCACCTCCTTATACTATGAAAACAAAGCCGTTTTCAAGCAAAAAATCGAAATCTTAAGCGACGACGCATTTACCGCTAGCTGCAATTTGTTCTTTCAGTTGTGTAACCACGAAGGTTGTTTGCCTCCCTTCGATTACACTGCCAAATTCAAAGTAAGTGGCTTTAAAGCTTCTGGTGCAGCTGCCGAAGTTGCCGATACAACTACCAACGCTCAAACCGCAGGTGCAGATACCAGCAAAGCACCGACAAGTGTAGACCAAGCGCCGGCGCCGATCCAACAAAAAGAAAAGAAAAAAGACTCTAACGTCGTCATCTTTATTGCGGGCTTTATTGCTGGTTTAGTTGCCTTGCTCACACCTTGCATGTTCCCGATGATCCCAATGACCGTTACGTTTTTTACCAAGCAATCGAAAACGCGCAGTGAGGGCATCTTCAAAGCGCTCATTTACGGTGCGTCTATTGTCTTGATCTACGTTGCTTTTGGTCTCATCTTCACCGCCATTATGGGTCCGCTTGGCCTCAATGACCTTTCTACTAACGTCTGGATGAACCTCATCTTCTTCAGTATTTTTGTATTATTTGCTTTCTCATTCCTTGGTGCTTTCGAGATCCAATTGCCGAACTCTTGGGTCAATAAAATGGACAAACAAGC
>CANHSA010000140.1 GCA_947463345.1 Flavobacteriales bacterium | reverse complement strand
TGCATTATGCGAGTACGTGGTCGGTTAGGGCGATTCTTCCCGCAAGTGCATTGTTCTTTCTGATCAAAAAAAACAAAATCGGTTTTGCCTTAAGCTTATTTGTCGGGGTTTTGTATGGCTTAGCGCTCTTGCAAAAAAGCTTAGTCTTGTGGGTGAGCATTCCGATTTTGGTGTACTTTCTATTGCAGCGCCAATGGATACGCGCTATTTTGATGATGGCTTTTACAGGATTTTTATTTGTTTTAGCCATTTTTGCCAACAACCCGCAATTGCACGGTGGCATCAATGATTTAAGAACGCCAACGCAATCAGAACAAAAGTCAAGTCAGGTTTCGGAAGGCTTATTTAAGCGCATTTTTATAGTACCTGGCAAAACACTTAGTATGTGGTTTAGTCATGTACCCAAAGACAAACCATTTTTATACGGCAAAGATTTTGGCCTTTACACCAAACTCACAGGACAAAAAACGGCCGACTACAACCTTGAACTCTATCCGCTTTTTTATCCAGCATACGCCAAGCAAGGCGTCAAAGGCAGTGTGAATACCGCGCATTTTATGCGGGCCTATGCAAATTTTGGTTGGTGGGGCCTGCCCTTAACTGCGGCATTGCTTGCCTTATTTTTTCAGCTTTTAAACATTGTCCATAGGAAAACACAAGGCGGGCTGGCATTTAGCCTGCAGATATTCCCGCTACTTTTACTGAGTTCAGGATCCTTGCTTACCTTGCTTTTTAGTGGTGGCTGGGGTCTGGTCATATTGCTACTGTTTTTCAGTCCAAAACCGCAAGCTTCTGATGTCTAATTCGTTACGTATTTGTCACCTCACCAGCGTTCATCTCGATGGCGACATCCGTATCTTTCACAAGATGGCCAAAACCATGGCGCAGGACTTTGAAGTCCATGTGGTGGTGCCAAATACCACTTCTCGAATTCAAGAAGGCGTAAACATTCATAGTTTCCTTGCGGAAACGCAAAAGCGCCGCCAAAGAATGCAACAAACGGTCGATCTTGTATTGCAAGAAGCCCTGCGCATCAAAGCGGATATTTACCAACTACACGACCCCGAATTACTCAGAATTGCACCAAAGTTACAAGCCATCGGCGCCAAAGTGATTTTTGATTCTCATGAAGATGTACCTAAGCAAATCATGGATAAGTTCTGGATTCCTTGGATCCTCCGAAAATTGATCTCTATCGCTTATGCGCAATACGAAAAACGCATTACCAAGAAGCTAGACGGCATTATTTCAGTTACTCCACAAATTTGTGCACGCTTCAAGCGCTACAATCCAAATGTAGCCCTGATTCGAAATTTTCCGTTACAAACTGAATTTCCAAGGCCAGATTGGAACCAAAAAGAAGTTCAACATTTTTGCTACATCGGTGGGCTCTATGCCTCAAGAGGGATCAAAGAAGTTGTTTTGGCTATGAAAGAAGTGGAGGGCTATTTGCATTTGGCCGGTACTTTTGACGACCCATTACTACTCGCTGAATTAGAAAGCTCTCGGGCCTGGAAAAAAGTGATTTATCACGGGCAAGTTGGTCGGGCTGCTATCCAAGAAATTCTTCAGAAATGTGCTGTTGGCATCGTGACCCTACACCCAACTCCGAGCTATAAAGAGGCCTACCCTATCAAAATGTTTGAATATTTGGCAGCTGGTTGTGCGGTGGTAGCCAGCGACTTTCCTTTATACCGATCTTTACTGCAAGATGCAAACTGCGGTGTTTTTGTAGATCCAAAAAATGAATATGAAATTGCTCAAGTACTCCAAAAGCTCAGTGCAAACAAAGAACACACCTTAACAATGGGGCAGTCTGCACGGGCTAGCTTTGAAGCACTGTACAACTGGGAAAAAGAAACACAAACTTTAAGCGCATTTTATTTGTCGATCTAAATGTCAAAAACAGAACGCATTTTCAATATTCTGCTGATTGCTTTTTGTGGCTTATGGCTGCTATTCAAAGCGCTTTCGGGCCCTCTGCTTATCTTACTCATTGTGGTGGCTGTTATCGGAAGGTATCGAAATGAAAATTCCTTTCTTTTTGAGAAGAAACAAGGGCTTTGGGTGCTGTTGTTTGGCGTTTATGCGCTGTCCCTTTTTTGGTCTGCCGCTCCCGATTTTCAAGCACTTGAAAGGAAATTAGCGTTGCTTGCCTTCCCGCTGCTCTTTGCCTTTCAATGGAAAAATCCCTTGCCGCTAGCTAATATGTGGCTTTCCCATACCTTGGCTTGTATTGTATTAATTGCAATTGCCTATTACGATGCGTTCATGTGTCAAATGCAATTGGGAAATAGCGTGCGTTGCTTCAGTACTACCTATTTTTCTCAAGTACATCATCCTTCGTACTTTTCGGCGTTTCTGATTTTTAGCGTCATCGGTTTGCTGTTGGGCAAAATTACCTGGTTCGCAGCCAAGCCCCGATGGATATCTTGGCTCTTGATCGGTGTTTTTACAGCAATGCATTTACATTTAGGCACACTTGCCGGAATCCTTGCCATTGCTGTTGTTTTGATGACGTATACGAGTTGGCAATTTTCTAAACGCTTTGGATGGTTCTCGAGTATATGGATCGGTTTGGCTACTTTAATAATTGGCGTGGTTTTGGCCCTTCAAAGTCAGGAAATCAAGGCAGATGCCCAAAACGCATACAACTTTACGCAAGCATATCTCGAAAATCCGACAGCGTTTGTAGAAGACAGAAAAGAACCACTGCAAGGCAATGAGGTTCGGCTCATTCTTTGGACAGCCAGTTATCAAATTGGAAAACAAAACCCGTTTGGCCTTGGTTTAGGTGGTTTGGAGCCCGCGTTGGCTCAAAAATTAAACCGATGGGGTTACCCACAACAAGCCAAAAAGGAGTTCAATCCTCACAACCAGTGGTTGCAAATTTGGAATGAAATTGGCTGGTTAGGTTTGGGTATTTTTGGGTTCCTCCTCAGTGCCTTAACACTGCACTTTTACCAAAATAGAAACCAAGCAGCACTTTTACTAACCCTTGTATTTCTCATTTTCTGTCTATTTGAAAGCATACTACAGCGCGAATCTGGCATTGTATTTTTTCTGTGTTGGTTGACAGCACTTTCCTATTTGACCAAAAGAACAACGTCGTGAAAATTCTCATCCTCACTCAATATTACCCGCCTGAGATTGGTGCGCCGCAAAACAGGCTGCACGAACTTGCCGTGAGGTTGCAAGCCTCTGGTGCTGAGATTGAAGTACTGACCGCCTTACCCAATTATCCAAAAATGGAAGTTCAGGAAGGGTATCAAAAGGGGCAGAACCGAGAAGAAATCATCGATGGCATTCCGGTACACCGCGCCTGGATTTACGTTTCTAAATCCAAAAGAATTTTAGCCCGGCTACTCAATTATTTCAGTTTTGTCTGGAGCTCATATTGGCGCGGAAGAAAATTGAAATCCTTTGATTACCTAATGGTTGAAAGCCCGCCGCTGTTTTTAGGCTATTCGGCTATTGCATTAGCTAAAAAATTGAAGGCAAAGCTGATTTTTAATGTTTCGGATTTATGGCCAGAAAGTGCAGATAAATTGGGAGTTGTAACCAACAAACAACTTTTGAAACTGGCTTATAATTTAGAAGCAAGCTGTTATCAAAATGCACATTTGATTACCGGACAAACGCAAGGAATTGTTACTAATATTTCAAGTCGCTTTCCTGCAAAAGAAGTGTATTGGCTACCTAATGGCGTCAATATCGATTTTTACAACCCAAGTCATATTGATGAAGGAGATTTTAGAAATAAACACGGATTTTCAACTTCAGATATCTTGTTTTTTTACGGCGGCATACTAGGCTACGCCCAAGGTTTGGAGGTGATTTTGAAAGCGGCTGCTTTGTTAAAAGATTTAACATCCATTCATTTTATCATCCAAGGTTCTGGTCCGGAAAAAGAAAAGCTACAAGCTCTGAAAACTACATTGGCGCTCTCCAACGTGCATTTTTTGGAGCCGGTTACCAAACAAGAAATGCCTGCTATCTTGAAGGCAATTGACGTTGCTTTAGTGCCTTTAAAGAAATTGCCTTTATTCGAAGGCGCTATTCCCTCAAAGGTTTTTGAAGCATTGGCTATGGAAGTACCACTTCTTTTGGGCGTGGATGGCGAAGCGCGCAAGCATTTTATAGACAACGCAGCAGCTGGTTGGTTTTTTGAGCCTGAAAACGAAACTGTCCTAGCCGCTTGCATTCGCAATTTAGCGCAAGATCCAACCCAAATAAAAACAGCAGGGCAAAATGGCAGAAAATATGTGAGTACACATTTCAATCGCGACCAAATTGCCGCATCTTTGTACCAACGATTAACCAACATCTCATGATCCCCTTTTCTCCTCCCCGCATTGACCAAGCCGTAATTGACGAAGTAACTGCTGCACTCCAAAGCGGCTGGATAACCACAGGACCACGCACCAAGCAATTTGAAAAAGAAATAACCGCTTATTGCGGCTCCAAAACAACCATTGCCGTGAGCGCCTGGACCACAGGAATGGAAGTCTTGTTGCGTTGGTGGGGGGTTGGCCCGGGCGACGAAGTCATTATTCCTGTCTATACCTATTGTGCAAGCGCAAATGTTGTTTTGCATACGGGAGCAACTCCCGTTTTTGTGGATGTCAATAGCGCAGATTTCAACCTTTCTTTAAGTGAGGTTGCAGCCAAAATCACGAGCAAGACGAAAGTCATTATGCCCGTTGACCTCGGTGGCTTTCCTTGCGATTACAAAGAGTTGTATCAACTTATCGAGCAAAAAAAACACTTGTTTGAACCCAACTCACCTGAACAAGACCAACTCGGGCGCATCTTGTTAGCTGCCGATGCGGCACATAGTTTTGGTGCTTTATACAATAAGCAACGTGTCGGAAGCCTAGCAGACATCACGGTATTTTCTTTCCATGCGGTGAAGAATCTCACTACAGCTGAGGGTGGTGCCATTA
>CANHSA010000139.1 GCA_947463345.1 Flavobacteriales bacterium | reverse complement strand
GCACCAAAATGGGCGAGGTCAAATTCGAGTTCTTTTTCTTCGGGGTCGCCAGGGCGGTGGTCACTGACAACGGCGTCTAGTGTGCCATCGATGAGGCCTGCCCAAAGCGCGTCTTGATCTGCTGCCGTTCTGAGGACCGGCAAAACTTTGAAACGGGTATCGAAGCCCAACATTTTTTCTTCGGTGAAACAAAGATTCATGAGGTGTACGTCGGCAGTGAGGTCAAGGCCTTCTTTTTTGGCAGCTCTGATGAGTTCAACGCCTTCTGCAGTGCTGATGCCAGAAAGGTGCATTTTGCCGCCGGTATAGGCGAGTAAGCGGATGTTGCGTTCGATTTCAATGAGTTCAGAAACGTGTGGGTCTGCTTTGAGGCCGGTGCGCGTAGAGGCGCTACCTTCGTTTACTTGAGCTTTTGCGCTTAAAGAGGCATTGCGTGCAAGCAAGGAAACGCGACCGCCGAAGTCTTTGGTGTAGAGCAAAGCGCGGTGCAATAAGCCTGCACTAATGCTATGGGTATCGTCTGTAAATAACTTGGCACCACTTTGAAATAGCTCGTACATTTCTGCGAGTTCTTCGCCAGTATTTCCTTTAGAAAGGGCTCCGTTTACACCAATTTGAGTGGTGCTGTTGGCGCCTTGCTGATAGACATAACTTGCCAAAGCTTTGTTGTCAATGACGGGCTGTGTGTGCGGTTGAATATAAACACGGGTGTAGCCGCCAGCGCTAGCGGCATCCAAGCCACTTACAATGGTTTCTTTGTGCTCGTAGCCAGGGTCGCAAAAGTCTGCTTTGAGGTCTACAAAACCTGGTGTGACACACAATTGGGCTGAACTTACCTGCAAGGCATCGGCATGTTGTAGTTTGGTGCCAATTTCGGTAATGACGCCGTCGATAATCAGGAGGTCACAGTTTTGTTGGTTCCAACTTGATGTCGGGTCGTATATTTTTGCGTTGTTGAGTTGAATTTTCATTTCCACCATTTTAACAAGGACAGTTCTGCCAATAGAAAAATAAGTCCAAAAACAAGAAAGAGTCGCCAATAGCTTTTGTTGTCCTTGAGCTCAACATCGGTTAGGCTTTGACCCTCTTTGATTTGGTTAAAGTTACAATTTTTTATGCCGTTTGCTTCGAGTAATTCAAGAAGTGTTGTTTCAGTAAGGAGTTCGAGCTTAGATTCAGAGCGGTTGTAATTGAGTGCCAACTGCGCAAGTGTTTCGGATCCTTTGAGTTCGTATATACCCGCTTTGAGTCTTTCTAAAGCGGCCATACCGCCAATTTGAATGCGCAAGTTATTAGGTCCGCCAACATATTGAGCAATAAATTCTGTCTCAGCTGAGATCAAGCGCAAAGGTGCTTCGTCTTCGTGCTCAGCTCTGACTTTGATTTGGGCATCTTTTCCTAATATCGCGTATTCAGGGTAGCGCTTACTGGCAAATTCGGCACAGCGCAAAAGGATGGTTGGAAAGAGAGATTGATTGACCAAGCTTCCGAAAGAAGCTTGCAAGGCGGTGGTCCATAAAAATGCGGTGGTGTTGGCGCGCATAAAGAGTGCTTGCCCAGAGCGGGTAAGGAGCAACGGCGTTGCACTGCTTTGGGCTTGGTTTTTAACAGCGTAGGCTTTTTTAACCAATGGAACATTAAGGCGCTCTTGTTTTTTCTCGAAGACACCGCTAAAGAAAGGGTCGTCGTCGTTGATGCGTTGAAGGTTGAGTGCATTGGACTGCGCTGTACCTAACTCCGAAAGGGAAAGCGCGCGCAACAAAGGGTTGTAGTCGTTAAAGGAGATGTCTTCGCCGGGGATAATCAAAATGCGTTGTCCGTTTTGCTGCGCTGTGAGGAGTTCGTCGCGGAGCCCACTAGAAATTTCGTTGAGTCCGTTCAGGACAATGAGGTCAGCTGCAGCAAGCGTATTGGATGCTACTTCGCCAGGAACAGTAGTTTGAACGGTATAGCGCTCCTCAACCGCATAAGCTTTTGCGACATTAGGACTGGCGTTGGCATCCTCAATGAGATAAATATTGGTGCGTTCTGGTACTTCGTAAGAGAAATACCAGGTGTCGTCAAAATGGATTTGTTGGTCGTTGATTTGTGCCTGACCAAGCACGTATCCTTTGTTGATTTCGGTGTAGGGAAAACTGGCCACCTGACTTCCGTTCGCTGCAATTTGCATGAACATGGTGCGCTTGATTTTGCCAATTTTTACGTTGAGCTCCAAGCGTTTTTTAGCTTGTTCACCAAAATTCTGAACCCGAACCATGAGCATTTGCTCCGTTTGGTAGTGCTGCGTTGGTTTGGCAAACCAAATGCTGTCTATATAGGCATTTTGGTTTTGCTGTGCTTTGAGTTGATAGGCAAAGAAAGCTTGGTTCGTTTGAGGCCGCTGAGCAGAGAGCTTGCCTTGGGTTTGCTGAAAATCAGAAATAAAGACCTGTCTGATTTGGCCTAGTTTTTCTTTTTGCTCTTGGTGTTTTTTGATTTGTCTTTGCTGCCAAGTGATGACGTCGTCGAGGCTGCGGCTAAGGGCGTAAATATCGAGGTTGTCTAGGTAGCGCAAGGCCTCGGCTTTGGTCTGAAAACGCTGCTCGGTGTGGTTGAGTTGATTGCTGCAAACAAGAACGCGTGTGTCAGGGGCAGTTTTTTGTAGCATGCGCTTGGCGAGTTCGCGCCCTTCGGAAAGTAGGGTTCCTTCTGTGCCAATGGCACTCATGGAGAAGGAGTTGTCAAGGTAGATGAGTAGGGCTGGTTTGCCGCTTTGTTGCCCGGCACCATTTTTAATTTGTGGTTGCGCAAAAGCGAAGATCAGTGCGGCGAGCGCGAATAATCTGGAGAGCAAGACGAGTAGGTGCTTGAGTTTTCTGGTGCTTTGTTGTTCCTTTTCAAGGAATTGTATAAAGCGTAAGGACGAAAAATAGAGGGTCTTGCGTTTTCTAAAATGAAAAAGATGAATGACGATAGGAATCAGTAGAAAGAAAAGGAACCATAAGCGTTCTGGGTGTACAAATTCCATATCTCAAAGTTAATAAAAATGTGCAACTGAGCTAAAAAAAAACTGCCCTCAACGAGGGCAGTTTTATCTTTTGTCGGCAAAGTTAGATTTAACCTTTTAGTGCGTCTAACCTTGTTTTGTATTCTTTTGCTTTTTCGATGTTACCCAACTTCATGTTGGTTTTGTAAAGGATATCGAGAATGGCTTTGTCGTCGGCGTTTTGAGAAACGTATTTTTCTAATGGCTCTAACGCTTGTTTGAACAGATCCATGGCTTCAGCTTCTAATTTGGCAGCTTTTGGATCTTTGTAATCGAGCTCTACGGTAGCATTGCGCTTTTCTACAGCGAGGTTGTAGAGGTGTGCACCCAATTGGTATAGCGCTTCGTTGTAGGCTGGGTCGATTTCTAGTGCTTTTTTGAGCGCAATTGTCGCTTTATCGTTTTCCTTTTTGTCCATGTAGCTGGTTCCAAGTACATAGTAAAGCTGCTTGTTGAGTGGGTCTAAAGCCAAAGCTTTATTGATGTAGGTTTCGGTCGCGGCAACATCGCCTTTTTGCAAGTTGATATTGACAATACTGATGAGGATGTCGATGTTTTGCGGCATTTGCTCAGAAATACCTACAGCAAAAGACAAAGCTTCGTCGTATTTTTTGGCGGCAAGGAAGTCTTCTACGGCATAGTTGGCAGCCAAAGAAGTGTTGACCTCTGCATCTTTGAAGCTTTCGCCAAGATAGGATTTGATTTCGTTTGCGGCCATGAAAGCATTGGCTGCATCGACGTATTTTTTGGCGTTATAGGCGATGATTCCTTGGTTAAACATGAAGTCGACACGGCTATTGATAAAGCTTTGCGCGTCTGTAGTCCAGGCTTTTTTAGGGTCGTCGAGGACTTTTTTAAACGACGCCACAGCTACCTCTTTATTAGCGTTAATGGAAGAAGCGTCTTGCGGAGCACCTGAAGTAGCGGTCTCAATATTGCCAATTTCGTTAAGGCAATAATAGATTTCGCCACGGTAAAGGTGCATTTTGAGGTCTTCGGCGGTTTCGGCGTTGGCAGCAGCGAGGTCGATGAAGTTTTTGGCTTCGGTGACTGTTTTTTTGTTGGCTGCGACATCGCCCATTGGGTTGTATTTGCGCATCAAGAGGATGGCGTCAGTGACGTTCTTCTTTTGGGCAAAAGTAGCTGTGCTTAAGACAAGACTCAGACCAGCTAGGAGGAGTTGTTTTTTCATGGTTTAAATTTTATTCGCTTTGGGCTTCGTTGTTTTCAATTTCCGTGCCATTTTCTGCACCTTCAATTACATCTGTTTCGTCTTCGTCTTCAGCGCGTGGTACACGAGCAATAGCTGCGATTTCGGCGTTAGATCTGAGGTTGATGAGTTTCACGCCTTGAGCAGCGCGGCCCATGGTGCGGATGGTATCGATGTGCATGCGGATGGTGACGCCAGACTTGGTGATGATCATGAGGTCGTCTTCGTCAAAGACATTTTGAATCGAGAGTAGCTTGCCAGTTTTTTCGGTGATGTTGAGTGTTTTGACACCTTTACCACCGCGGTTGGTGATGCGGTAAACGGGTTCTTTGTCTTCTGGGTCGTTGAGGAAGGTGCGTTTGCCATAGCCTTTTTCTGAAACCACTAAAATAGTAGAGAAGATGTCTTCTACGCAGATCATGCCAATCACGACATCGGTAGGAGAGGTGAGGCTGACACCGCGCACACCAGAGGCGTTACGGCCCATTGGGCGCACCGTGGCTTCATTGAAACGAATGGCGCGACCTTCGCTGGTGGCCAATACGATTTCGTTGCTGCCGTTGGTGAGTTTGGCCTCGAGTAGTTCGTCGTTGTCGCGGATGCCAATGGCGTTGATACCATTGCTGCGCGGACGAGAATAAGCTTCGAGGGAAGTTTTCTTAATCACACCTTGCTTGGTGCACATCACAATGAAGTTGTTTTCTACGTAGTCTTTGTCGGTGAGGTCTAGGACTTTGACGTAGGCTTTGACTTTGTCGTCGCCAGGGATGTTGATGAGGTTTTGGATGGCACGTCCTTTAGAGGTTTTGTTGCCTTCCGGAATTTCGTAGACACGCATCCAGAAACAACGTCCTTTTTCGGTGAAGATGAGGAGGTAGTTGTGGTTGGTGGCAACAAAAAGATGCTCTAGGAAGTCTTGGTCG
>CANHSA010000138.1 GCA_947463345.1 Flavobacteriales bacterium | reverse complement strand
CGCAACCAACAGCAATTGGACAACCAACAACAATTTCTAACCACACTTGATAGAGAAACCGACCTTTACTGGATTGAATTCCACCGCAAGTTTGCCCTCACCTACGCCATCATTGTACTCTTTTTTGTGGGGGCTCCGCTGGGTGCACTCATTAAAAAAGGTGGTTTTGGTGCACCTGTTGTCATTGCGGCGCTCATTTTCATGCTGTATTTCATTTTGAGTTCGGTTGGCGATAACCTTGCAGATACCGGTACAGTAACGCCTTTTATTGGCATGTGGATGGCAGCCGTTATCTTTACACCAGTGGCTTTTTTCTTCACTAAAAAAGCGTTATCCGTTTAAATTTACTGACCTTGAAAATCCTGATCCTTAGCCACAAACCGCCCTACCCCATTTTAGATGGCGGCTGCTTGGCTATGGCCAGGCTCCTCGAGGACCTGCTCTCGCTGCAGAATGTCAGTAAAATCAGCTATCATTCCATCGAAACCGCCAAGCATCCTTTTGACAGTAGCGCGTTTCTTCAGCACGACAAACTAACAGTAACGCCACATTTTGTAGACACAGGCGTAAGCATTTACGGTGCCATTTTAGCTTTACTCAGGCAAGAATCTTACAACCTGACGCGTTTCAAAAGCACCGAAGTACACACCGCGATCAAACAAGAACTCCACAAAGAAAATTACGATTTCGTCATCTTTGAAAGCCTTTTTGCTGCGGTCTACGCACCCAACCTGAGGCCTTATTCCAAAGCTAAATTTATTTACCGCGCGCACAACATTGAGCACCAAATCTGGAAAGACCTCGCTGGCAACACCAAGAATTTACCCAAAAAATGGTACCTGAATCAGCTGGCTTACAGTTTAAAATGGGCCGAGCGCAGCATTTGGAGTGAAGATCAAGGTGGCTTGGATTTGATTTTAACCATCTCCGATACGGATTTATCTATTATTGAAGGTCAGACCCTCACCGC
Source organism: Flavobacteriales bacterium (assembly GCA_947463345.1). GTDB lineage: Bacteria > Bacteroidota > Bacteroidia > Flavobacteriales_D > Crocinitomicaceae > UBA952. The sequence continues at coordinate 4,200 of CANHSA010000138.1, read as the reverse complement.
TTGTCGTTATTTGCCAGCGTCTATTGCACATCCTTCACAGCGCAGTACGCTAACAACGCAACAACTATGTTTTTTAGGAGCTTTCAATTGGAAACCAAACGTAGAAGCGGTCGAGTGGTTTTTGTCTCAAATTTTTCCACTCCTCAAACAACAACATCCTTTGCTCACATTTCATATCGCTGGCAAAGGCGCAGAAAATATCAAACACTGGCAACAACCCGGTGTTTTGGTGCATGGTTTTGTTCCCGACGCCAAAGAATTTATAGCCACGCATGGTATTTTCGTGGGTTGTTTGCAATCGGGTTCAGGTGTCAAAATGAAAATCTTAGAGGCCATGAGTGTTGGGGCTCCAATTGTCTTGAGCAATAAATCTGCCGATGGTTTGCCCGATCTGCAAGCCCATCTTATCCAACATGATCAAGATTCATTTCTTACTGATATTTTAGAACTCTTAGAAAGCCAAGAAAAAATAAAGGAACGAGCAGCTTATTTCTCCAACTACTTTGAACGTCACTTTGAAGCCAAGGAGGTCCAAAGACAACTTTTACAAATGCTCGAAGAACTTCAAAATAATCGCTAATATTGCCATATGCTCCAGTTGTTATTTGTTGTTGGCCTGATTTTTTTGCTGTTTAGCTATCTAGTTTACCCCTATTTATTGAAGTTTTTGCTTCAAAAACAACAAAATGCAAGCGTTTATCCGGTTACGGGCGTTCTTCCTTCCCTCACAATTGTCATTGCCGCCCACAACGAAGAAAAAGTACTCCGAGACAAACTAGATTCCATTCTCGCTTGCAACTACCCAGCCGAGCAAATAGAATTGCTGATTGGTATAGATAACAGCTCGGACTTCAGTGCGCTCATCGCTGAAGAATACCAAACAAAATTTGCAGCATGTCAGGTCTTTCTTTTTAAGGAGCGTCAAGGCAAAATCAAAATTGTAAATGCGCTTGTTCCGAAAGCCCAGCACGACATCATTGTGCTCACAGACGCCAATGTGCTCTTTACCGAACAAACACTGCTACAGCTTCAGGCACCATTCTCTGATGCGCAAATTGGCTTGGTAGATTCTACCATGAAACACTACGGCTTAAAGGATACTGGTATTTCGATGCCGGAATCAACCTACATTGCAGGTGAGGTACTGATCAAAGAAGCCGAAGGAAAACTTTGGGGCGCCATGATGGGGCCCTTTGGAGGCTGTTTTGCTTTTCGAAAAAAATGCTTTGAAAAAATCCCTGAACACTTCTTGGTCGATGATTTCTTTATCAACATGACCTGTATCGAGAAGGGCTACCGGAGCGTTACCCAAACCGAAGCAATTGTGCTCGAGGATGTCTCCAATGATCTACTCATAGAATTTCGCCGCAAAATCCGCATCTCATCTGGTAATTTTCAAAACCTCAAGCGTTTTTGGCGTTTGCTGCTCAAATTCAACTGGATATCCTTTACGTTCTTCTCGCACAAAGTATTGCGCTGGATTTTACCCGTGTTTTTGGTCGCCATGACCCTTCAGATTATTCAACATCACGAAAATTCTTGGTTTTACGAAGTCCTGTATTTTGGGCTACTCCTCATCCCTATCACCTTTGTTGTCGACTACTTAGCACGCCGACAAGGCATTCAATTGGTATGGTTGCGTTACATCATTCATTTTGTCAGCATGAATATTGCCCTACTGATAGGGATGTTCCGCTTTTTTGGAGGTATTCGTTCTTCAGTTTGGCAACCCACCAAGCGTCATCAGTAAGTTTTTTGTATCTTTGCAGTCAAATCCGCCTGCGTCTTGTAAGTTGCCACCCTTCCTACTTTGCTCATGGCACTTATTCTCTTAACGCAATTAAATGGCTAAATCCAAAGAAACCTTCTCCAAGAAGGAAAAAGAAAAACTCAAAGCAAAAAAGAAAAAAGAAAAATTAATTCGTTCTGAAGAGCGTAAATCCAATGCAACCGGCGGTGGCTTAGATAGCATGATGGCTTACGTAGACGAATTCGGTCGCATCGTAGATGCACCAATTGACCCAAGCACGCGCATCGAAATCGATGCAGAAAGCATCGAAATTGGTATCCCACGCCGCGAAGAAAGCGAAGAAGACGACGCTTCTGACTCAGGTACAGTGATCTTCTTTAACGACTCTAAAGGTTACGGATTCATCAAAGACAAAGCCAGTGGCGAAAACATCTTTGTACACGCAGCCAATCTTTCTGCCCCAATCGCAGAACGCGACGAAGTTACTTTCGACAAAAGCCGCGGTCAAAAAGGTTGGGTAGCACTCAATGTCAAAATTGTACCGAAGGTTGCACCTTCACTCACTTAAGGTCTTTCCTTAAATAAGCTTGTTGCATTCCGAAGCCAAATCTAGGTAAATTGGCTTCGGTAAGTAGCAATACCACCACATCAAACTGCCCAACTTCCTTCGCGTAGTTTTTCATATCCTCGATATACCTCGTTTCTTTTCCAGGCACCAATCTTTCATGGTTGTAATACCAAAACTCACCGCCTTCAAAGACGCTTTGCATCATGCCCCAATTGTACATTCCGTAGTAAAAACTATCGCCAATCACCAATACACGCGGTGCTTTCTGTCCGGCTTGCAAAGGCTGCACCTTAAACTTTGGATAGGCCATCTTGAAATCAGGCAAGTTGCGCAATAAATTCATGCCGAGTTCAATGTCGTCGTCGCGGTCGTGCGGCTTGCTGTCTTGTTCTATGCGCAAGAGTTTCATTGATGGCAGTGGTTTTTGTGAAAGCGCACTTATTTTCTTTATCAAAGAATCGGCTACTAAATACTCGCCATAACTGCTCCAATGAATCCCCGTTTTGGGATACAAAGGATATGGCGTCGTATTTTTCATGCGTAAAAACCAATCTTGGACGTCCAGCAGCGCAATTTCTTGCTGCTTGAGGACTCTGATAAAATCTGGGTAATTCCTTCCCGTACTGCCATTGTAATGATATGCAGCGGGCATTTTATCTGGATAAAAGGAGCCTTTACCAGGTGCAATACACACCAAAAGCTTCTTCCCTCTTCGTCTGAGGTCGCGCTGAACCAAACCGAGCGTTTGTACGAGTTCATTGATCGAGTCTGGACCGATGTAATCCTGACCAGAGGCTGCCAATAAATAGTTTTCTTCAAACAGATAGCCGTCTTTACCCATAATGACCCCATTGGCTTGGTACTCGCTAAACAAGCGGTCAAAAAGTTCGTTGTAAAAGCGCACCATGAACGGGCGCAGGCCAAAATGATCTCGGATATACGCTTCTTGCCCCTCTTGGAATTTAGCCGAACGCCATTTGTCAAGTGAAAATTTGACGTTTTCTGAAGCAGGTGGTACCCCACCCAAAGCCTTAGGATTAAAAAGATGTTCGTTTTGTTCTAGCCAAGGTAAGAGAAGCGCAGCAAGCACGAGTCCGAACAGTGCGTTTTTGATGAGGGTATGTTTTGTCGGCACTTTCATCAGAAGCGGTAATAAATAAATGGATTCAGATTTGAGGCGGACAAAAATACAATACTCAAGAATAAAAGGACAATTGAAATCGTGGTAATTAAAGTGGCTTTAGAGACAGACAAAATTGGATTTTCCGCAGTAAAAAATAAGGTGCGCTTCTCCATAAAATGTAACCTCCCCACAACGGAAAATAGAATGGCAAGTAACAAAATAATATAAAAGCTATTGTTTAATTCAATAAATTTAATGTCTTTATAATCAAATAATTGATTGTAAAATATCTGCGCGTTTTCCCAGCTTTCAATTCGAAAGAGCACCCAAGCCATGGCTACGATAAAAAAGGTGAAAAGCGCTGCAGGCACCTTCCCTATTTTTTCTAAAAACTTCAATAAGAAAAGGCGGTCGAGGATCAGGAAAAACCCGTGAAAGGCGCCCCACAATACAAAATTCCAAGAAGCGCCGTGCCATAGGCCAGAAACCAAGAATACCAACCACAAATTGACGTACAAACGCCATTTGCTGCTCACCCGGTTGCCGCCCAACGGAATATAAAGGAAATCGCGCATGAACGCCCCGAGGGTGATATGCCAGCGGCGCCAGAACTCGGTAATGCTTGCAGAACTATACGGCGAGTCAAAGTTCTCAGGAAAACGAAAGCCCATCATGCGGGCAAGGCCAATGGCCATATCGGAATAACCAGAAAAATCAAAGTAAATCTGAAAAGTATAGGCAATAATTCCAATCCAAGCT
>CANHSA010000137.1 GCA_947463345.1 Flavobacteriales bacterium | reverse complement strand
ATTACGGTTGGCGGAACCATTCTTACAGACACAGCTGTTCTCATCATTTTAGCAATTATTTCAAGTGCCGCACAAGGCGACCTCGACTTTAGTTTTTGGATGCGCTTATTGACTTCATTGTTAATGTTTTCCTTAATTATGTTTTTGGTGATTCCTAGAATAGCAAGGTGGTTCTTTAGTAAACTTGACAGCGAAAAAACATCCCAATACATTTTTGTATTATCGGTGGTTTTCTTTGCAGCGTTTTTAGCGGAAGTAGCCGGGGTAGAACATATCATTGGCGCATTTGTCGCTGGGCTAGTGCTCAACAAGTTGATTCCCCACCATTCAACACTCATGAATCGCATAGATTTTATCGGCAACTCTTTATTCATACCCTTCTTTTTGATTTTTGTAGGAATGGTCGTCGATTACAAGGCGTTTTTCCAGGGTTCTTGGCCACTTTTCATTGCTGCAGTTTTAACCAGCTTCGCGATTTTCTCCAAATGGCTTGCAGCTTTTGCAACACAACTTATTTTCAAACTGACTTCAAACGAACGTCAAATGATATTTGGCTTAAGTACGGCACATGCGGCTGCTACCCTAGCAATCATCATGGTTGGGTACAACGACGGAAATGGTATTTTAAGTTTAAATATCGTCAACGGAACCGTATTGCTCATTTTGTTCACGAGTATGACATCCTCATTTGTTACCGAAAATACAGGTAAACGATTGCTATTAGACCTTTCAGAAAATAGCGACCTCGAAGACAACGAGATGCGACTGCGCAACAAACACCTCATGGTGTCCATGAACGAATTGAAAGGAAATGAACGCTTACTAGACTTTGCATTACTGATCTCAGACCCGCAAGTTATCAATCCTATTTCTATTGTCAGCGTGCACCCAGACAATGAAAATGCCGAACGTTTGATCCGTAAATCTAGAAAGTCTTTAGAGGAAATCATCAAGCACTATTCTGGTCACGAAGCCAAACTCAATACAATTGCGACCATTGACCATAATTTATCTTCAGGGATTTCCAGAGTTTCCAAAGAACTTGTTGCCGATATCGTTTTAGTCAACGATTCAAAAGACACAAATATCATTAAGCGAATGGTTGGTGACGACCGCGAACACTTGCTAGCCACATGTGAAAAGACCGTATTTTTCTGCTCATTGGAAAAGCCGAGTGTAAGTTATGAGCGCATAGTTGTAGTTGCTCCATTACTTGCAGAACTAGAACAAGCATTTATTCTTTGGGCTGAACGCATATTACGCCTTGGTAAAGAACTGAAATTACCTATTCTACTATATGGTGCGCCAACTACCGGAGAACGGCTTGAAAAAGTAGCGCAAGCCAACAAGATTGAAGCGGAAATTCAGTTAAACGAACTACAAACCCTAGAAGCATTTTACCCTAGTTACCAAAAGAAATCAAGTGACCTCATTGTCTTGATTTCTTGTAGAAAAGGAAGTGTATCCTATGACTCACAAATGGAGCAATTATTGCAGTCCATGGAAGTTGCTTTTGACCAAAACGACTATTTACTTGTATATCCAGGTGCAGTTGGCAATGACCCAGCCTTCTCCAACTACGATGACATCAATGCCGCTCCGTTGGCTGCCGGTGTAGAAACCATTCAAAAAATAAGTCGCGAAGTAGGTAATATCTTTAAAAAGAGCCAACAATAAACCCACCATCTTGAAAAAAAGCAAATCTGCATATTGGCTCTATTTTCTTGGCGCTTACGTCATTATTCAATTTATTTGGTGGGGCTATCACCTCATTCAGCTGAGTTCCACTGTTCCACAGCAAGATGCACAGCTTTCCAAACGCGTTGGCATGGTGCTGGGCGAAGGGGCTGTTTTTCTGCTGATCCTATCCTTTGGTATTTACCGCATTCGCAAATCGATTTCAAAAGAGTTGGCATTTCAGCAACAGCAGCAAAACTTTCTGCTCACCATTACCCACGAACTCAAAACGCCCATTGCAGCCTTAAAGCTCTACATTCAGACCCTACAAAAGCACAACTTGTCAGATGATAAAAAAGAAGTGATCTTGAAAGGGGCTTTGGAAGAAAACGAACGCCTGAGTAACTTAATTGAGAATATTTTGAATGCTTCCAAAGCTGAAAATAAGCTTTTTCAGCTTCAAAAAGAAGAAGTTGACTTAGTAGCCCTGACCAATGACCTTATTCACCGATACCACTCCAGATTCAACAGCTCACTCATTGAGCTGAATGCTCCCCAAAAAGTGGTGGGGGCTTTTGACCAACACATGCTCGAAACAATCCTGATCAATCTCCTTGAAAATGCCATTAAATATGGTGGTCTTCAACAGCAAATCACCATTGAAATGGAGAAGCTTGATCGCTTTGTCACCATCAAAATAGCCGATGAAGGACCTGGAATTGCAGCAAATGAGCGTTTGCGCATTTTTGAAAAGTTTTACCGGATCGGCTCAGAAGAAACCAGAAAGCAAGCAGGTAGTGGTTTAGGGCTCTACATCGTTGCCGAATACGTCAGGCTGCACAATGGAAGTATCCGCTGTTTTGAAAACAAACCGACAGGAAGCGTATTCGAGTTAATCTTACCCATATGAACAGAAAAGTAGGTTTAATTATCCTTGATGGTTGGGGGCTCGGTGATCATTCCAGCTCAGATGCCATTTACAACGCACAAACGCCTTTTTTTGACCAACTCATGTCCAAGTATGCCAACGCAACGCTAGTGGCGTGTGGTGAAGCTGTGGGCTTACCTGAAGGGCAAATGGGCAATTCAGAAGTTGGCCACCTCAATATTGGCGCCGGCAGAGTGGTTTATCAAGAACTCACCCGCATCAATAAGAGTATTCGCGATGGCGAATTTCAGCAAAACCCTACCCTTCTAGCTGCTTTTGCTCAAGCCAAGCAAGCCAATAAAAAAGTTCATTTTGTTGGGCTCGTTTCTGAAGGAGGTGTGCACAGTAGCCAAGCGCACCTGCATACACTTTGCGATATGGCTCAAAGCTTTGGACTAGCAAACTATTTTGTGCACGCCATTACCGACGGCCGCGATTGCGATCCTAAAAGTGGTTTGAACTACCTCCAAAATCTTGAACAACATTTAAGCACACAAAAAGGTAAGATCGCAACCCTAATTGGAAGGTATTACGCCATGGACCGAGACAAACGCTGGGAGCGCGTGGCCAAGGCTTATCATATGCTAGTGAACGGCCAAGGCCAAACAGCAAAAAGCGCAAGTGCTGCACTAGAGGCCTCTTATCTGAAAGACCTTACCGATGAATTCGTATTGCCGCACGTCATTGAGCCAAATGGACTCATTGAGCCTGGAGATACCGTCATTTTCTTTAATTTCCGGACTGACCGCCCAAGAGAACTCACAGTTGTGCTTACACAAGATGCTTTTGCCGAATACGACATGACGCCACTTGAGCTCAACTTTTGCACCATGACCAACTATGATGCGAGCTTCAAGCATACAAAAGTCATTTTTGACAAAGACAATCTAGAAATGACCATTGGCGAAGTGGTCTCTAAAGCAGGAAAAACCCAAGTAAGAATAGCCGAAACTGAAAAATATCCACACGTCACGTTTTTCTTTAGTGGCGGACGCGAAGCTACTTTTGAAGGAGAAGATCGCATCTTAGTGGCCTCTCCAAAAGTAGCTACCTACGACCTCCAGCCGCAAATGAGCGCGCCAGAAGTAGCAAGCAAACTCATTGCGCACATGACAGCGCAGCATCCTGATTTTATCTGCCTGAACTTTGCCAATCCCGATATGGTAGGGCACACAGGTGTTTATGCTGCTATTATTGAAGCCGTCGAGACCGTCGATGCCCAACTTCAAAGAGTCGTGGAAACTGGCCTAGCGCTGGGCTATGAATTCTTGATTATTGCCGATCACGGCAATGCCGATTACGCTATTAATGCCGATGGCTCGCCAAATACAGCACACAGCTTGAATCCGGTGCCCGTTATTTTGGTGAGTTCAGAAGAAAAAATAAAGCTCAATAGCGGTATTTTAGCGGATGTAGCTCCAACTGTATTAGCGCGTATGGGTCTTTCTTGCCCTAAAGAAATGACCGGAAAAAGTTTAATTTAAGAGAATTCCAACTGCATTTAGCTGCGGAATTTCTCCAAATTTTGTAGGGTCAATGCTGCCCGCTTCAAAGACAAAGCGTTTGTCGTACATGACGTCATCGGCCCAAAAACTAACCCAATATTCATTGTTCAGGCCGAAAAGTTCAGGCATGATTGGTTCAATTCGAGCTGCTTCATTGGGCAACATGACTTCAATACCCTTGCGCAATGTAGATGTTTTGATTTCTTGACCTGAAATGGGGTCTTGTCCGTAACCTGTGGAAGTAACAATAATACCTTCTATGATATCCTCACGAGCGCTGAGCAAATAAACAATATATTCAGGTTCTCCGCCTTCAATGGGCAAGGCAACAAGTGCTAAGGAAATACCTTCCACTTTTGGGCCTAATAATTCTGGTCTCATTCTTGGGTAATTTGATAGTTAAATAAGGAAGCCATTTGTTGTGACAATACCTCTTTGACCTCATTCATGTCGATTTGACGATCCAATTCAGCAGCCATGGAGGTCACGGCTTTATCTTGAATGCCACATGGAACAATGTTTGAGAAATAACTGAGGTCGGGATTCACATTGAGCGCAATACCATGCATGGTAATCCAACGCGAACATTTGACTCCCATTGCGCAAATTTTCCTTGCTTTTGGTGTTTCAGGGTCTAGCCATACACCGGTTAAACCGTCAAAACGTGTAGCGCTAATACCGAAATGTGCTAAAGTTGCTATGACTGCCTCCTCAAGAAAGCGCATGTATTTATGAATGTCCGTAAAAAACTGTTCTAAGTCGAGAATGGGATACATTACTAACTGCCCTGGGCCATGGTAAGTGATATCTCCTCCTCTATTGATTTTAAAGAACTGTGCGTCTATTTCGTCAAGGTGAGCTTGATCGAGTAAGAGGTTCTCAGGCGCCCCGCTCTTCCCTAGAGTATAAACATGCGGATGCTCACAAAACAGCAAATGCTGCTTTGGCAGCACTGCTGTGTTATTTTTGCGGTTTTCAATTTTGCAATCGACTGCTTTTTTAAGAAGAGATTCTTGGAGGTCCCAAGCTTCTTTGTAGTCTATTAAACCAAGCTGCTGGACCTTAACAATCGGTAGACTCATCATCTCAGTACATTGACATGGCCCGCTATGGTTCGGGTAACCATTTTGTTATCTGTGTAAATTATCTTCCAATTATAAAGCCCTAGTTGGACATCTTTGCTGTCCTTGTAGCGACCATTCCAACCT